>JAFPUX010000389.1 GCA_017413145.1 Kiritimatiellia bacterium
CTCGCCGCAGCGCATCCACGAGGTGGCCGAACGGATCAACGAAATCCATCGCGCCTCGCTCGGCGGTCTTTCAGCCGCCGAGAAGGCCGCCGGATCTCCCGCCGCATGACCCGCCGCCTCATTTCACTTGCAATTCACCCGAGGCCGGATTTCCGCTTTAGGCCAACTCTTCCACGGCCGCGCGGATGTCCGCTTTCGCCTTCTCCCAGTCGAACGGCGCGAGCATGACGGGCGGAAAGTCGTTTTCCGCGTCGTCGAAGTAGACAAGACTGCGCAAGACGGGAAAAAGGGCCGCGTCAGGATACTTTTCCCGGAACCACGACACCATGTCCGCAAGCCGGAAACGCGACAGGAGGAAGTGGACGTCGACGAAATCCTTCCGGGTTCCGCGGTTCGCGACGGCGAACAGTTTCATGGCCGCGATGTCGCGCAATCCGGCGAGCCGGACGCCGTCCTCTTCCACCGGCGGATCGAGCCAAGGCGCCGTGTAGGTCACGAAATCGACTTTCACGCCGTCGATGTAGCAGAACTGCATTCTGCCTTGTTCTTTTTCGAAAACGGCCCTTCCGCATTCTTCAACGGCCCATTTCAGGTCGTCCTGCGGCGACCACGAACCGAAAAGGTCCAGGTCGACGGACCGCCGGTGTCCGATCTGCAACGCGAGCGCCGTCCCTCCGACAAGCCGCGTGCCGGACAGGAACGGAGACGCCTGCAACCGCTTCAGCAGGGCCAGGGTGGCAGGTTCGACGGCTTGGAGGAACAACATCTGAACGACTCCTTTGGAACGTGGCCGATGCAGGAAACGAACGCGAGGGCCGTGGGTTCCAGACAACGCATGTTCTGCGCTTCCTCGATGATCGACGGAAGCGTGTATTCGGCCTTGACGGCCTTCCAGTCGTCCCACGAACCGCGCTCCAGAACGCGCTGGATGATGCTCCGGCGGTGCTTCTCCGGATCGACCTGCTCGCGGTCGACGTCCCAGAAAAGGTGGGGAGAGAGACTGGCGACGAAGGGGGACATGGTCCGTCAGATTCCAAGCGTTGCCTGCCCCCCCTTGACGGGGCCGTTGGAATAGCCGAGGGCGCGGTAGGCCAGAGGCGTCGCTTCGCGGCCGCGGGGGGTGCGGCTCAGGTAGCCTTCCTGGATGAGGTAGGGTTCGTAGACGTCCTCGATGGTGTCGGCCTCCTCGCCCACGGAGATGGCGATCGTGCCGAGGCCGACGGGGCCGCCGGCGAAGTTCTCGACGATGGTCGAAAGGATTCGCTTGTCCATTTCGTCGAGACCGTGCTCGTCGATGCCGAGCAGCGCGAGCGCGGCGTCCGCCACGTCCGCCGAAATGTGGTTGCCGGCCTTGACCTGCGCGTAGTCGCGGACGCGGCGAAGCAGGTTGTTCGCGATGCGCGCGGTGCCGCGCGAGCGGCGGGCGATTTCGGTCGCGCCGGCCTTGTCGATGCCGACCTCGAGCAGGCCCGCGGAGCGCGTGACGATGCGCGCGAGTTCGTCGGGGCTGTAGTATTCGAGCCGGGCGTTGATCGAGAAGCGGGAGCGCAGCGGCGAGGAGAGCAGGCCGGCGCGCGTCGTGGCGCCGACGAGCGTGAAGCGCGGCAGGTCGAGCCGGACCGAGCGGGCGTTCGGCCCCTGGTCGATCATGATGTCGATCACGAAGTCCTCCATCGCCGAATAGAGGTATTCCTCGACCGCGCGCTGCATGCGGTGGATTTCGTCGATGAAAAGGATGTCGCCCGAGTTGAGGCCCGTGAGCATGCCCGCGAGGTCGGACGCCTTCTCGATCACGGGGCCGCTCGTCGCGTGGACCTGCACGCCCATCTCGTGCGCGAGGATGTAGCAGAGCGTCGTCTTGCCCAGGCCGGGCGGGCCGGAGAGGAGCACGTGGTCGAGCGCCTCGCCGCGCTGCTTGGCGGCCTGGACCGAAATCATCAGGCGCTCGCGCGCCTTCTCCTGGCCGACGAAGTCCTCGAAGACGACCGGGCGGAGCTTGTTGTCGAACGAGGCGTTCGGCTGGTTGAACTGTTCGGAGGGTGAGGGGGTCATGTTTTGAAGGTGATTTCGTCGATGCAGCGGCGGAATTCGTCGGCGCCTTCGAGGAAGTTCACCTCGATGCGGAGGAAGAAGACGGGCACGTCGCTGCGGTCGATGCGGGTCATGCGGACGGCGTCCTTCTCGGTCGTGACGATTGCGTCCGCGCCGAGCTCGGCGGCGTGGTTCACGGCGTCGATGATCTCCTGCTGCGAGAAGCGGTGGTGGTCGGCGAAGTGGACGCGCTCCAGGAGCGTCGCGCCGAGGCGCTCGAGCGAGTCCTCGAACGAGCGCGGCGCGGCGATGCCGGAGAGCGCGACGACTTTCATGCCGCGCAGCGCCTCGAGCGGGCGGCGCTCGCGCGTGAACGCGCCGACGAGCGCGGTCGGGTCGTGGTTGCAGGCCATGAGGCCGGCCTTCGGGTTGAGCTCGCGGATGCGCGCCTTGAGCGCCTCGACGTCGCCGCCGCGCGCCTTCGTGATGCAGACGAAACGGGCGCGGGCGACGTTCTTCGCCGGTTCGCGGAGGATGCCGCGCGGCAGGACGTTGCCGTTGCCGAAGGGGTTCGTCCGGTCGACGAGCACGAGGTCGAGCGTGTGCTTGAGTCGTTGGTACTGGAAGCCGTCGTCCAACAGCAGCGTGTCGCAGCCGAAACGGCGGATCGCGTAGCGGCCGCTCTTCACGCGGTCCTTGTCGACGAGCACGACGACGTCCGGCAGGTTGGATGCAAGCATGAACGGCTCGTCGCCGGACATCTCGCTGTCGAGCAGGAGCCGGCGGCCGTCCGACACGACGCGCGGGGGCGGCGGCCGCCCGCCGCCCTTGAGACGCTCGCCGACGCGCGTCCAGAAGCCCTTCTCCTTCTTGCGGTAGCCGCGGGAGAGGATGGCGACCTTGCGGCCTTGTCCGGAGAGCTCGCGGGCGAGCTTTTCGACCATCGGCGTCTTGCCGGTGCCGCCGGCCGTGACGTTGCCGACGCTGATCACCTGGCAGCCGAGCGGGAAGCGGCGCAGCACGCCCGTCCGGAAGAGGAAGAGCCGCAGCTGGACCACGCCGCCGTAGACGCGCGAAACGCCCTTGAGGACGCGCAGCAGCAGGCGGACCGGCCACTCGTGGCCCTGGTCCGCCCCCTCGTACTGGATGAGCGGGAGAAGCGCGTTCTCCGCGCGTTCGGCGGTCCGGTGGGAGCCCATGAGCGCGGAGTCTACCACACCGCCGCCCGCGCGCGCAAGCGGAGCGCGCTTGCGTGAGACGTCGGCGGGGAGTATAATCCACCGCATCCGCATCCGACCGTCCCGATTTTTCCGGAAGAAACGTCCGAACTCCGATGAAACGCATTTTTCCCCTTCTGTTCGCGCTCGCGTTGCCCGCCGCGGGCGGAATCGTCCCCGGCCTCGAGGACTTCGGCTCCGTCACTCTCGTCGACTCGATCGACTGCGCGAACGACACGACGCACCAGTTCCGCGACTACCCCGCCGGGCGCAGCTACACGACGAACATCCTCGGCTCCTCCACGCGCGTGATGCACCACGTGCGGAACGAGGAGACCTCGAAGGGCCAGCGCACGGGCGCCTACGTCTCGTGGCGCGTCGGCAAGGGCAAGAATCTCGTTCCGAACGACCCCTACCTGCTCGTCGTCGACTACCCGGACGACGCCCCGCGCACGGTCACCCTCTTCGACTTCGCGATGGGCGCGCGCCACGGCTACCACACGGGCTTCACGGTCGGCGTGTCGATGTCGCCGCAGGTGTCCGTGGCGCCGTGCTACGAGTCGGTCGCCGTGCCGTTCTCGCACGAATGGAAGCAGCTCGTGGAGGTGGTCTTTCCGTTCGAGAAGTCCACGCAGTACAACGGCGGCTCGCGCATCCCGCTCTCGACCGAGGGCTTCGACGTCGCGTTCGTCCTCGTCTCGCAGGACCAGGCGACGGATTCGGTCGGCCTCGCCGTGCGCTCGATCAAGCTCTACCGCATCGACGACTACGCCGCCGCGAAGCCCGAGATCCACTACCCGGCCGGGGACGCGCCGCGCCGCCACGTGACGAGCCGCGAGGAGATGGGCGACGGCGACGGCCTCTCGTCCTTCACGACGCCGTCGGACTGGTACGTCGGCAAGGCACGCCTCATGTCGATGCTCGCGATGGACACGTGGTCCAAGGACCTGCTCGAGTTCGGCTATCTGCAGACTTGGGGCGGCAACCGCCGCTGGGGCTGGGGCGACAACTACTACGCGCAGCTGATCGACGCGATGACGGCCGAGGGCCACTACCTCCTGCCGATCTACGAATACCACGGCAGCCGCGGCGACGGCAACACGTCCTGGGACAACGGCGGCAGCCTCGGCTACGACGCCAACTACAAACCGTGGACGCTCGAGTCGGCGAAGGACGCGTCGCTCAAGTACAAGTTCTCCGGACAGTCCTACGTCTACAACTGCATGGCGGACATGACGCTCCCGCAGACGCGCGAGGACCTGGAGGACCTGATGGACCGGACGATCCTCCAGTTCAAGGACCGCGGCAACTTCCTCGGCGCGTGGATCCGCACGCGCGGCGGCATGCCGGTGGGTTTTTCCGACAAGACGATCGCGCTCTTCAATTCCGACACCGACCGCAACGTCACGCGCGCCCAGATCTGGAACAACGGCGCCTACGCGGACACGCAGCTCTACAAGGCCTACCGCGAGTGGTGGTACGGCAAGCGCCGAAACCTCCTCGCGGCCGTGCAGTCCCACCTGGAGTCGGGCGGCCTGCCGGGCGCGAAGCTCTTCTACCACTCCACCGCCGGCGAGGACGGCATCCAGGTCGGACAGGGCGTGATCGAAAGCGTCGAGTCCGACACGCTCTACCGCGGGCAGACGTGGCGGCAGATGACCGGCAAGAACGGCACGACGTCGCTTTCCGAAATGGCGTCGAAATACAAGGACGGCCTCGCCCGCGACGGCTCCAACTGGGGCGACGTCGAGGCGTGCCACGCCACGCCGCACGCAGACCCGGCCAACTACGCCGCGCTCGCGAACGTCGCGCTGAGCTATCCGTTCAACTGCATCCACACCGTGGCGTCGTCCGATCCCGCGCAGAACTTCCGCAACGCCTCCGGCGACCTCCTGATGGCCCGCCACTACTCGCTCGACGAGTTCTGCGCCAACGACTACAACCTCGAGAGCGGCCAGTCGATCGTCGGCTACTACACGAGCGACATGGACCACGCCGGCCGCGCCGTGATGTGCGCCGAGGTCATGGCGATGGCCGTGAACGACCCGACGATCCTCGGCTATCTCTTCGGCTCCAACCTCGACCGCCTCGACGCGCCCTACGTCCGGGAGTTCAACCTCAATTTCCTCTCGCTCCCCGCGACGACCTCCACGGTTCTCCTCGGCGGCACGTGCTCCGATCCCGTCACGATCCGCCGCTGGACGACCTCCGCCGGCAACTACTGGGCCGTCATCAATACGACCGCCCGTTCCGTCGTCTCCGGCTCCTGGAACCTGCAGACGTCCAAGACGCGCGTCTGGCGCACGGTCGACTGGCGCGAGGAAGCGGTCTCCGGCGGCAAGGCGACGTTCGCGCTCGAGCCCTACCAGATGGTCTGTCTCACCGACGTCGAGCCGTCCTCCATCGTCGCGCCCGTCATCGGCGAGATCGACGCCGACCCGCTCGCCGCGCACACGGCGACGCTCTCCGTCGCGCTTACCTCGCTCGGCGAAAACGCGACCTCGGCGACCGTCGCGTGGACGCTCTCCGGCGGCCCCGCCGCCTCGTCCTCCGGCACGCTCTCCTATTCCGCGACGGGCGCGAAGACCGCGACGCTCTCCGGTCTCGCGCCGGATACAGTCTACACGGTCGCGCTCGAGGCGACCGCCGCCCCCACCGGGAAGAAGGCCCTGCGCAGCTTCTCGTTCAAGACGCCGCGCTTCCCGGTCGCGCTCGGCGTGCCGTTCGCGGAGACCGACGCCAACGGCACCGCCGCCACCGCGACCGTGACGGTCTTGCGCGCCGACCGCGACGCGACGCTCGTCCTCAAGGCCGGCGGCGCGACCGTCGCGACCTGGACCGGCGTCGTGGCCGGCGAGAGCTACTCCGCCTCGTTCGCGGTCGCCCTCGGCGTCACGAAGAACTATTCGTTCTCGCTCGTCCATGCGGACCCCGCCACGGGCGAACGCTACGAGGCGACCGCGTCCGGATCCGTCTTGGGACGCAAGGCGGTCGGCTGGCTCGACGTGCAGTTCGACCGCGCCGGCGCGAACAACTGGACGACCACGTCCGGGGTCGACGGCGGCACGTGGACGAGCGGCGGCGGAACGAACAAGACCGCGTTCGCGTCCGACGGAGGCAACAACCGTCTCGAGCTCAAGACCGGCAACGACGGCTACGCCGCCTACACGGCGTCGGCCGCCTCTCACGCCCGTTACGCCGTGCTCGTCCGCGGCCGCGCCCAGTTCGTCTCCGAGCCCGGCGCGCCCGACGCGCCGTCCGATTCCCCGCTCGCCGGCCTCGCGCTCGGCGAGGAAGGCGGCGCCGTCTCGCTCTACGGCTGGACGAAGGACGGCTGGGTCCGCCTCGCCGGCGCACCCGTCGCGGAGAACGAGTGGACCGACTGGAACGCGGCGATCGACTTCTCCGCCTCGCCCGTCACCGTGACCTACGGAATCGGCGGCACGGTCCTCTCCAACGCGACGACCGGCGCGGCCGCGCTCCGCGTGTCGGGGACCCCGACCTCTCTGCGGACCGTGCGCTACGTCGGCAGCGGCGCCGCCGACGACTTCAAGGGCGTCTACTACGAACCCGTGACGATCGTGGCGATCCGCGAGCCGGAGTACGTCGAGACCACGGCCACGACGTCCCCGATCTCCTTCCGGACCCAAGGCGGGACCCCGTACCTCGACCTGTCGATCTCCGTCGCCGGACAACCGACGAGCACGCAGTACACCGCCTTCGTCTGCAACACGCTGGATCCGGACGACTCGCACTGGACCGCGGCCGCCAAGTCGAGGACGGCCACGTCCGCGGAAATCGCCGCCGGCGCGGTCAAGCTGTCCGTGCCGTCGACGCCCGACACGCAGTTCGTCAAGATCGTCGCTTCGGATCATTCGATCGCGAAGGGAACGAAGCTCTCGGCCCTCGGTCTCTAGGAGCGACGCCATGAAAACGACAACCACCCTCCTTCTCCTCGCGCTCCTCCCCGCCGCGCTGCTCGCGGCGGACGCGGAAAAGCTCGCCATCTCCGGCGTCGCGCAGATGTACTGGGCAAACGGCAATCCGAACAACAACTGGAACGGCGGCGGCACGACCCAAGCCAACCTGTTCGACGGGAACTACACGTCCGGCGTCCATTTCCCCTACGACGGGAAGGGGGGCGACAACATGTACATGGAGTTCAACCTCGCGGCGCTGCTGTCCGGCGGCTACCACGTCACGCAGTTCAAGGTCTGGCAGGCGGCCGCCCACCAGTATTCGCTCTACTATCTCGAAGCCGGCTCGTCGCAGTACGAACCGGTCGAAGGCGCCGTCGGCGTGTCCTACGCCGGAGCGGACGGCGCCGCCTACACCGTCGGGAAGGTCTGCACCAAGGTGAAGATCGTTTTCAACAAACTGACGGGTTGGAGCCCCGGCACGTCGGAGATCGAGGTCTGGGGGATCGACCCCGCCCAGATGTCCTGTTCCCATCCCGCGTACACGGACTGGGAGCCCGTCGACGGTTCGGCCACGTGCACGAAAAAGGGCGTCAACCGGCACAAATGCCTCGTCTGCGGCGAAGTGGAAGAACAGGCGTCCGATTTGATGCCCCCGCTCGGCCACGCCTACGTGACGACGCTGACGACGCCAGGGACGAGCTCTTCGTACGGCTCGGGCGCGATGTCCTGCGAGCGGTGCGACTGGTCGGCGGTCTTCAACATTCCGATTGATTTGACGTCTCTTGGCGGCGTTGCGTCGCCCGGAATCGTGCAGTTCACGGACTTGACCGTTTCGTCCGAATGGCATCCGGAGTGGGGACCCTGCGCGGCCAACTTGATTGACGGAATCTGGACCGAAGGCTACGGCTGGTGTCCCGGGTCCCGTTCGCACGACGACGACTGGGCGGACTTCGATTTCGGGACGGAAATCGACCTGACGAAGATCGACGTTTCCGTCCCGAACCGGACGCAGACGCTGGATTTCTACAAGGTCGAGGGCGACGAGGAAACCCTGATCGGCACGGTGGAAATCGCGGCCGGCTCCGGCAGCTACCAGCGCAGGGCGGTCGAGTTCCGCGGCGTGACGCTGAAGAAGCTACGCCTGCGCGTGACGGACGCGACCGGCACCTCCCTCTGGGGCCGCAGCGTGATCCAAGTCCTCGAGTTCCACCCCTACGGCACGGTCGTCGGGGCGGGCAAGCTCGACGCCACCCGCACGCGGATTTTCCTCTACTAGCGCGCGACGGAGAAAAACGAAACGCGCCCGCCGTCCGACGGCTTGGGCGGTTCGTCGAGCGCGGTGCGGAGGCCCGCGGCGCGGACGTCCGCGAGGAAGTCGTCCGCGGCGGCGGCGTCCGGCGCGGTGCCGGACGCGGAAAGTCCTGCGCGCGACAGGTCCACGTGCGAAAGCAGCACGCCGCGCGAGGCCGCCGCGCGCATGACGTCCGGCAACGCGGACGAAACGGACGGCGCGAACGGCGCGTCGTCGCGCCGCTCC
>JAFPUX010000390.1 GCA_017413145.1 Kiritimatiellia bacterium
ATCCGGCTCGAGAAGGGCCGCAACCGCATCCTCGCCCGCGTCGAGAACGGCTGGATGGGGCTCTGCTGGTCCCTCTGCATCTCGCTCGAGGACGGCGAGATCGGCCTGTAGCCCCGCGCGCCGCGCGCGGCTCCCGGCGCGGTTGAACCGCGCTTCGGGTGTGTGGTATCCTCCGCGCCATGCAAGACACCGATTCCACCGCCGCCGCGCCGGTCGGCCGCGAGCCCGTCTGGCCGGCCGGCGCGATGCCCGACCGCCAGCCCCACCAGATCGCCGCGATGACGGACGAGTCCGAGGCCCCCGGCTTCGACCCCGCCGCGCACGCGGAGCCCTACCTCGAGTGGTATCCGCCGCCCGCCGAACGCAACGGCTCGTGCGCGATCCTGATCTCCGGCGGCGGCTACGACAACTGCTGCGACGTCGGGCTCGTCCGCGAATGGCACGAGCGGCTGCAGGCGCTCGGCTTCGTCTGCGTCAACTTCGTCTACCGCACGCCGCGCCCCCACGGGATCCCGATGTACAAGACCGCGTGGGAGGACGGCCAGCGCGCCGTCCGCCTCGTGCGCTCGCAGGCCGCCGCGCGCGGCTTCGACCCGGAGCGGATCGCCACGGTCTCGATGTCCGCCGGCTCGCACCTCGCGCTGCTGCTCTCCGTCAGCTCGCAGACGCCCGCCTACGCTCCCGTCGACGCGCTCGACGCGACCCCCTGCCACGTGAACGCCGCCGTCGTCTTCGCCCCTGCCTACATGCTCTCCGACGGCATCGGGCACCCCAACGAGCGCGACGGCGACGGCCTCGACATCGAGCTGGACCCGGTGTTCGCGTTCGACGCGAAGACCGCGCCGACGTGCCTGCTGCACGGCGGCATGGACCCGTATTCGCCGATGACCTCGGCGCGCGTCTACCGCCGCCTGCGCGCGGCGGGCGTCCCCGCCGAGCTGCACATCTACCCCGACCGCGGGCACGGCATGTTCGGCCTCGACCGCGGGATCGAGTTCCTGCGCCAGATCGGCATGGCCGGTCCGCTCGAGCCGGAGGTCCCGCTCATGGAGCGCTTCGCGTCCGACGCCGACCGCGCCGTCCACGAGACCCTCCCGATCTGGCCCGCCGGGCGGACGCCCGACCCGCAGGAAAAACAGTGCGAGCCGATCCTCGAGTGGCACATCCCGGCGAAGCTCTCCACGCGCGCGGTCCAGATCATCTGGAGCGGCGGCTGCTACGAGGGCAACGACCCGGACGAGTTCGAGGTCGCCCCCGCGCGGCGCTACCTCAACGCGAAGGGCATGGCCGTCGCCACCGTGCGCTACCGCACGCCGCGCCCGGCCGCGCCGCTCGCCAAGCACGTCACGGCGTGGCAGGACGCGCAGCGCGCGATCCGGCTCGTGCGCGCCGGCGCGGCGGAGCGCGGGCTCGACCCGGACCGCATCGGCATCATGGGGAGCTCCGCCGGCTCGCACCTCGCGATGATGGCGGCGACCTGCTCCCGCGGCCGCGCCTACCTGCCCGTGGACGAGACCGACGCCCTTCCGTGCAACGTGCGCTGGGCCGTCGTGATCTACCTCGCCTACGCGATCGTGGACGGCTCCCCGACCCCGCCTCCGGACGCCGCCAACGAGCCCGGCGCGCGCCTCGTGCCGGAGTTCGCCTTCGACCCCGACACGCCGCCGATGCTCTTCGTGCACGGCGACGTGGACGGCTGCCCGGCGACCGCCTCCGTCGCGTCGTGGGAGCAGTTGCGCCGCATGGGGATCCAGGGCGAGCTCCACACGCTCGCGCTGCGCCCCCACTGCTTCCAGCGGACGGCCAATCCCGGCACCGGCTCCTACACCTACCTCGACCGGATCTGGGAGTTCCTCTCCGACAAGGGGTTCGTCCGCGAATCGGCGCAGGTCTGAGCCCGCCGCCGAGCGGTCGGAGCCGTTACGGCGCCGGCTCGAGCAGGATGCCGCGCAGCGTCGCGATGTCGTCGTCCGTGAAGCCGAGGGAGCGGACGTAGGCCTCGACGCGCTCGCGGATCGTGCCGCCCGGCCAGCGGTCGAAGCCGCGGACGAGATGGTCGAAGAGCTTGGCGTGGTTGAAGTGCGGCGACGGGTTCCAGAACGCCGTCGCCTCCCAGTCGAGCCACAGCTCCTCCTCCTCGACGCCGAGGAGCGCGTTGAGGATGAAGGCGACGGCGCCGGTGCGATCCTGCCCCGCGATGCAGTGGAAGTCGATCGGGTAGTTCGCCGGGTCGAGGAACACGCGGAAGACCTTCGCGAACTGCGCCCGCCCGCCCTTGTCCTGCATGCCGGCGTAGGCGCTCGAACTCACGTTGACCCACGCGACGGTCGGGCCGAGCGGCGAGCCTTCCATGCCGCGGACCTCGCCGTCCGAGCGCAGGTCGATGTCGGTGCGGACCCCGAGCGTTCCGAGCCAGAAGGCGCGGTTTTCGTCGTTGATGCGCGTGGCGCCGGGGATGAATCCGTCCTCGACGCGGAAGAGCCGGTCGAGTCGGTACTTGTCGTTGGCGAGCTTCCCGGACAGGGCCTTGTCGAGCGGCTGGGCCGGGGAGGCCTCGCAGCGCCAGCGCCAGGCGACCGATCCCGTCCGGACGACCGCCGCGAGGAGATGCCGCCCCTTGCGGACGGGCGCGGCGAATACGTGGTTGGACGTCTCGACGGGGTTGACGTCGTTGCCGCCCGTGCGGTCGAAGACGACCTCGCCGTCGATGCGCAGGTCCCAGAACCAGTCCGCGCCGCACCCGAACGTGCACCAGCCGTCGCCGGAGAATTCCGCCTCGCACAGGAACACGGCCGGGCCGGCCGCCGAATCGCGGACGGCGTCCGGGAACGCGAAGTCGTGGTCCTCGCCGAGGTCCGCCTCCTCCGCGGCCGCCCCGAGGAACGTCTCCGGAATCTCCCGCAGCGCGAGCAGCGCCGCGTCGCCGTCCGCGGCGAACGCGTCCTTCGCCACGCGGAAGACGGTCCACTTGCGCGGCAGTTTCCCTTCGACGAGCGCCACGTCGCCCGGCTTCGCCCGGAGCGCCTCGAGCGCGGCGATTTCGTTCGTGAACGCGGCCTCCGTCGCGAGGAGGGTCTCCGGGTCGTCGCTCTTCGCGAGCACTTCGTCGCGCGTCAGCCAGCGGGTTTTCGCGTTTTCGTTGAGGCCGGCCGAGCGGAAGACGAGCCCCTGCCGGACGCGGCGCCCGTCCAGCCCGACGCGGCCGCCGAGGTCGCGCACGTTCGGCACGGCGCCCGCGCGCAGCAGGCGCGGCGCGCGGTCCTCGGTGCGGAAGGTCCCGGTCGCGGCGGCGTGGCCGGTCGCGTTCGCGTGGACCGTCCATTCGTACTCGCGCGCGATCTCGAGATTGTCGACCTCGACCGAGGTCCCGACCGTGTCCGCGCGGAAGACGGGCGTGCCGTCGGGCCGGCGGCGGACTTCGACCGTGTAGACGGGCCGGACGCCGTCCGCGCCGGCGCCGCCCTCCCATTCGAGGCGGACCGCGGCGGGGCGCCAGCCGGTCGCCTTGCGCAGCTCGGTGCGGAACGTCTGGTTGGAGTAGGCCGCCACGCGCTCCTCGCGCGGCATGGCGAGGAACGCCTTCTGCGAGTCCTTGAGGAGCGGAACCTCCGCGCCCTCCGCTGGCGCGAGGAGTTTCAAGGGCGCGGGCTCCGCGGCGGAAACCGCGAGCGCGGCGAACAGGAAGGCGGCGGCGGGAAGGAGGAGGGGAGGTCGTTTCATGGCGTACAAAGATACCCGACCCCGGCGCCGCGAGTCAACGCAAAACGCCCGTGGCGACCGCGGCCGCTTGAAGTCGCGGGGGAATCGGTGGTAGAATCGCGCGCCATGAAACTCAAAGTCTGCACCTGCTGGGACGACGGCGTTCTCAACGACGAACGCCTCGCCGGTCTTTTCCGCAAACACGGCGCCAAGGCGACGTTCAACCTCAACCCCGGCCTGATGTCCGACGCGCGCGGCGTCCGGGAGTGGGTCGCCCCGCGCACGCCGGGATGGAGCCACCAGGGCTTCCGCTGCGGCAAGCTCTCGCTGCGCGACATCCCGGAGGTCTACGCCGGCTTCCAGCTCGCCTCGCACTGCTGGTGCCACGAAAACGCCGGCTCGCTGCCGGACGACGTCTGGATCGCGAGCGCCATGCGCGCCCGGACGTACCTCGAAGACGCCGTGCAGCGCCCCTGCACCGGCTTCGCGTGGCCGTGCGGCGTCACGACGCCCGGCACGATCGCCAAGCTCCGCGAGGCGGGCTTCGAGTACGGCCGCACCACGCAGTACGCGGACGACGTCCTGGCCGAAAACCCCGAGCCGATGGCGCTCAAGTCGAGCTGCCACTTCCTCTCGCCCGGGTTCTGGATGCGCTACGACGAGGCGAAGGCGCGCGGCGGGGTCTTCTACTTCTGGGGCCACAGCTACGAGATCTTCGAGTACGATCCGCTGTGGGACCAGCTCGAAGGCAAGATCCGCACCATTTCGGAGGATCCCGACGCCGAGTGGATCGACGTCGTCGACCTCGCCCGGATGCTTCCGAAGAAGGCCTGAACGTTCCCGGTCGCGCACTAGCGCGCGGCGGGCGCGGGGTCGAACGCGAAGGTTCCCCAGAGGCGCGGCTCGACGCCGGCCTGCGAGGGTCGGTCGCTCATGAGCGAGGTGGCCTTGTTGCTCCAGTAGTCGCGGCGGACCGCCGTGGCGCCGGCGGGGTCGCCGTTCACGCGGCCGACGTCGGCGCGCGTCTCGGCGGGCGCCTTCTTCCAGCCGAGCACCTCGAACGGAATCACCGCGCGCACGGTCCAGAGCCCGCCCTTCTCGATCCAGGTCGTCACCCGCGGCTCCACGGCGACCGACGAGGCGGCGAGCTTTCCGACCGGCGACTCGAACACGTGGCGCGCCGAGGGCGGCGCGGCGGGGTTGTCGTAGTCGTATTTCACGCACACGGCCTTGCCGCCCATCTCCGCGAAGAGCAACCGGATGTCGCCGCACGCGGGGCCCTTGCGCGCCGGGTCGGCCTTCTTCGCGGTCTGTAGCATGAGGTCCCACGCACCGCCCGTTTCGAAGAGCGTGGCGGGCTCCGTTCCCTTGTTCGCCATCGACGCGCCGTTCGGACGGCAGGTGTAGGCGAAGTAGAGGTTGACGCCATCGTGTTGCAGGCGGAAGAGGTCTCCGTTCGGACCCTTCTCGAGGACGCCGACGTCCCACACGGCCTTCGGCGGGTGGCCGTTCGCGTCGAGCGTCTGCGGCTTCATGGAGCGAATGGCGAGCGTCGGGCGCGTGCCGGAGGCGGCCTCGCGGTCGGCCTTGCGGCGGGCGTCCTCGGCGATCGACTTCGCAGTCACGTGGAAGCGGCCGCCCGGCAGCCGCCGCGCGCGTTCGAGTCCGCCGATTTCGATGATGGACGCATGCGTCTTGCCGCACACCATCGCAAGCGCGTCGCGGCCGTCGAACTTCGTGCGCTGGAACTCGCCGAGGAAGTGCTCGTCCTGCATCGAGGTCTTCTTGAGCGTATCGGAGTCCGGAATCTCCGGCTGCGTCCACGGCAGGCCGCAGCGCTGGTCCTGCATGAGCTGCGCAAGGAAGAACCCGTCCGCGGTCATCAGGTAGGCGCAGCCGAGGTTCGAGTTGAAGCAAACGATTTCGCCGATGTCGTCGTTGAGGTGCACGGCGCCCCAGAAGCGCGTCGTGCCGATGAGCTCGCCGAGGCGGCGGCCGCTCTCGGTCGTCTCGTGGCTGTCGTGCAGCGACGGCCAGCGGTTGCGGTAGCGGAAGTTGACCGTCCCGTCCGGCGCGATGGACATGAGCGGCTTGGAGAGCGTGAGGATGTTGCCCGCTTCGTCGACCAGGTGCGAGCTCGCGAAGCGCCCCTGGTGGTGCGCCGCGACGAACGGCGGGTGGAGCGGCTCGCCGAGGTGCCCGTAGACGGGATAGCCCTTCTCCGTGAACCGCACGGGCGTGAACTTCACGATGCCGCTGCCGTCGCAGCCGAACGCGATCTCGAAGTTCTCGTTCACGCGGTTCACCCAGCCGGTGCCGAGGCCCGTGACGTGCTCGTCGATCACGCACTCGTCCTCGGTCATCGCGCCGTCGTCGTTGAGGTCGGTCCACGAGAAGGCCAGGTTCCTCCCCTTGTACTCGGGCAGGTTGAAGGCGAGGAAGTTCGCGTTGCCCCACGCGGCGACGGCGCGCGCGTGGCCGTCCTCGTAGACGTAGAGGACGTTGCCGGCGTTGCCCATCACGTTCTGCTGGTCGGTGAACCAGAGCTTCCCGCGGGCGCGGAAGGCGTAGGTCGGCGTGCCGCCCCACGGGCCGCACGGGGGCGTGCGCGGACGGAAGAAGACGCGGGCCGGGCGGTACTTGCCGTCCGCGCCGCGGTGCAGCTCCAGGTAGCCCCAGAACGCGCGGTCCGCGTCGTCCGGGTCGATCGTGCCGCCGCCGCCGTAGTTCGTCGGGCCGACGATCGACTTCTCGCAGTGCCCCGTGTCGACGTTCCACACGCCGACGCGCTTGGGCTGCTGGCTCTGCTCGCAGATCCAGAGGCGGCCGTCCGGCCCGAACTCGATGCCGAACGGGTCCTCGAGCGTGTCCTCGTCCCACGGCCCGACCGGGCGCCGTCCGCCCTTGCCGAGCGTACGGATCGGCTTCGCGTCGGGGCCGTAGACGCTCACGACGTGCCGCCCGCAGTCGCCGACCGCAAAGACGCCGTCCTCGCGGACCGCAAGGCCGCCGGGGTTCTCCGCGGCGTCGCGCAGGACCGTCTCGATCGTTTTCGTGGCGGGGTCCGCGCGCACGACGTCCTTGTCGCTCCAGAGCAGCAGTTTCCCGTCCGGCGTGCGGCGGATCTGTCCGGCCTTCGGGACCTCGATCGTGTCGATCGGCTTGTCCACGACGGCGTCCGGCGCCCCGGAGAAGTCCCAGACCTGGATCTCGTCGCCCGTCGTGAAGTACGCGCGGCCGTCGATCACGGCGAACGAGTTGCCGGCGGCCTTCGTGTTCACGTTGGCCGTCGCGTTCGAGCGCGAATCGACCTTGCGGACGCCGTTCTTGAAGCCGTAGTAGTAGTCGCCGTCGGACGCGGACGTGAACGGCGTGTTGAACACCCACTGGCGCGTGCCCCAGAGCTTGTTCAGGTCCTTGTCGCACTTGATCAGCCCGTGCGCCGCCTCGCACATCGCGGTGATGTACATGAACTCGCCGACGCGGACGATCGACTTCGGCGCGAAGTGGTCGGCCGTCCAGCCGCCGGTGCCGGCGGGCGTGTGCCACGGCGTGGCGTCGTCCGGCAGCGGCGTCGGGTAGAAGCACCCCCGCCACGTGAGCGTGTGCTCGGGGATCCACACGGCCTTGTAGGTGTATTCGCCTTCGGGCGCGCGGACGCCGTCGTCCGGTCCCGTGAGGTCCCAGTCGACGTACTGCCGCCCCTTCTCGAGCGGTTCGGGGCTGATCGCGTTGCCGACGACTTCGCCGGCCGCGTTGCGGATCTGGATCGAGACGTAGCCGCGTTCGGGCACGTCGACCGGCACGTCGACCGCGCCGGCGGCGAGCGCCGCGAGCGCAAGCGGGAGGATGATTGTCGTTTTCATGGTTGTCGTTCTTCGGTGGTCGGGGCGTTCCAGAAGCCGGCGGCGTCGAGGACGAGGCTGCCTTCGGCGGCGTCGCCGAGGCCGGACCAGACTTCGACGAGGCCGTCCGGGCGGAAGACGAAGCCCGAGGTGAAGGCGCAGTCGTCCAGGTGCGGGACCTTGCACGGCGCCGGCGCGTGCATCGCGCGCGTTGCGACGATGCGCGGCGCGGTGGCGCGGTGCGCGGCGGGGTCGAAGACGAACGCCGCGTTGCAGTAGATCTGCCGCGGGACGCCGTTCGAGGCCGCCGGTCCGGGGCAGCAGAGGTGCGCCGCGACGCCGATGCGGCCGTCCGGCAGCGGATGGCACTCGTTGCAGCCGCCCCATTCGTCCGTGCCGAAGAGCCCCGGCACGAACCGCGCGTCCTGCACGGCCTCGGGCGCCAGTTCGTCGAGCGAGGAGATCTCCGTGTAGCCGACGACGGCCTCGGAGCCGTACTTCGCGCGGACGTCCTCGCCGCGCGGCCGCGAGAAGACGCCGATGCGACGCGGCCCGAGCGGGGCGAGACGGATGTCCTTCATGAGCTCCGGGCCGGCCGCGAAGTACGCGAGGTGGAGCGGGTCGGGGCCGCGGAAGAAATGCGCGGAGAACGACGCGAGCTTCCCGCCCTTTTTCGTGACGTGCGTGCCGCCCAGGACGAACTCGCCGCCTACGACCGCGACGAACGGGTCCTCGAGAGGGATCGGCGCGAACGCGCGGACGCGCTCGAAGCGGTCGGGTTCCGTTTCGGCGAAGAGCATCGTGCGCGAGGCCACCCAGCGGTCGCGCCGCTCGACGCGCCCGAAGACGTGGCGCCGCCCGCGGAAAAGGAAGGGTGCGCTGCAGTTGTAGACGTCGAAGCCGTCCACGCCGTCGAAGCGCAGCAGCGTGCGCTCGCGGACCGCGGGCGGATCGCGCTCGAAGGCGGCTTTCCGCTCCGCGACGGTCATGGCGCGACCTCCATCCGGTGCCGGCCGGCGCCGGCTTCCTCGCGGCGGCCGGCGAAGCGCACCTCCGCGACGGCGCCGGGCGGGACCTCGAAGTCCCAGGCGAGCGCGCCGTCCTCGCGGTAGCGCCACGCGCTGCGGACCGTGCCGCGCTTCGTGCGGAACTCCGCGTCGAGGAAGCCGAGCCGCGGGTCGGGCGCGGGCGCGAGGACGAAGCGGTCGTCGAAGCCGCCCGCCGGCCCCGGCCGGATGCCGGCAGCCGTGCCGAAGATCCAGTCGGCCACGCAGCCGAATGCGTAGTGGTTGAAGCTGTTCATCCCGGCCGGGCCGAAGCCCTTCTCCTCCGACCAGCCGTTCCAGCGCTCCCACATCGTCGTGGCGCCGCGCCGCACGGTGCAGAGCCAGCCCGGCTCGTCCGCCTGCAGGAGCACCGAATACGCGGCGTCCGGACGGCCGGCGTCGTCCGCGAGCGCGTCCAACAGGAGCGGCGTGCCGAGGAAGCCCGTCCGCACGCGGAAGCCGTGCGCCTCGACGTTGTCGAGGAGCGCGGCGGCGAGCGCCCCGCGCGCGGCGCCTTCGCAAAGGCCGAGCCGCAGCGCGAAGACCGCCGGCGTCTGCAGGTGGCGGAAGGCCACGAGGAGCCCGCCGTCCGGTTCGAAGAAGGTTTCGCGGAGATAGTCGCGCGCTTCGCGCGCCATCGCCCCGTAGCGCGCGGCGTCGGCACCGCGCCCGGTCGCGGCGGCCATTTTGGCGAGGCGCCGCGCGTCCAGCAGCCAGTGGCAGCCGCCGAGGTAGTCGAAATACTTCTGCGCTTCGGGCAGCAGCCACGCGCCTTCCCACGGGTGGTCGGGCGGCCACGCGCCCGTCGGGGTGATCTGCTCGTCGGAGAGCCAGTCGGCCCACTGGATGCCGTCGAGCGTGCGGTGCTTCGTGAGCGCGATGCGGTCGACGTAGCGCGCCATCGCCGCGAAGTTGTCGTCGACGGCGCGCGTGTCGCCGGTCATGCGCCAGACCGTCCACGGGACGGCGACGCCGGCGTCCGCCCAGCCGACCTTCCCCGGACGCGACCCGCCCCAGGAAAGGCGCGGCGCGACGGCCGGGAAGAGTCCGTCGGGGTCCGCCGCCTGCGCGTCGCGCAGGTCGGCCGTCCACTTGGAGAGGAAGCCGCCGACGTCGGCGAAGCGGAACGCCGCGGGCGCGAAGACCTGCGCGTCGGCCGTCCAGCCCATCCGCTCGTCGCGCTGCGGGCAGTCGGTCGGGATGGAGAGGAAGTTGGAGAGCATTCCCCAGCGCGCGTTCTCGACGAGACGGTCTACGTCCGCGCGGCCGGTGCGGAGGCGCCCGCGCTCCATCGAGCGCGCGACGGACGAAACGGGAACCGACCGCAGCGAGAGGATGCGCACGGGGCCGGTCGCGGTCAGCTCCGCGTAGCGGTAGCCGAGGAACGTGAACGACGGCCGGTAGCGCTCGACGCCGCGCCCGGCGAAGACGTAGCGCACGAGCGCGCCATCGTCCGCGAGGCCGCGCAGGTTCGCGCGGTAGACGGAGCCGCCGGGGCCGTCGCACCCGCGCGCCTTCTCGCCGTTGCCGTCGTTCAGCGCCTCGCCGCCGCGGAATTCGAGCCGCACGCCCGCGTCCGCGACAGCCTCGATTTCGGGCACGGCGGCGGCGTTCTGGCCGAAGTCGACGACGAGCCGCTCGCCGGGGGCGAGGTCGACGGACGCGGCGGGGGCGGCGAGGTCGCACGACGCGGGGATCGCGCCGAAGGCGTCCGGCGACGCACCGGCGACGTCGGACTCGCGGTACTTGCGCGCGGCGCGCGGCGCGAGCGCCAGGTCGTGGCGCAACGAGATGCCCGGCCCCTCCATCAGCGTCACTTCGCCCGCGAAGGCGGTGTTCGGCTCGGCGGGGACGTCCCCCGCGCACGCCGCCGCGTCCTGCGGGCCGCGACCGTCGCGCTCCTCGCCCCAGTAGATGCCGGCGCGAACGAACGGCGTGCGGAACGACGCGGTCCAGCGCGCGTCGGTCTCCACGGTCTCCACGGCGCCGTCCGCGTGGACGAGACGAAGGACCGCGGCGAGCGCGGGCTTCACGTCGCGGCGTCCGCCGGCGGCGTCGGAGAACCACGATCGCGCGACGAACGCGGAGAGCACGTTCTCCTCGCCCGCGCCGCGGCGCCAGAGGGGCGTGATGTCGTAGGCGGGGAACGGGCGGCGGCGCTCGACGTCGGTCGCGCCCGGGCGCAGGAAGTCCGCGCGGTTGCCGTCCTCGGAGACCGAGACGAGCGTCCCGTTCGCGTAGAGCTCGAAGGCTCCGAGCGCGGTGGCGGAAATCTCCGCGCGCTCGACCGGCGCGGCGTTGCGCAGCCGCCGCGCGAAGGCGGCCGCGCCCTCGTCGCGGTCGGAGACGCGCCACCCGCCGGCCGGGGAGATGAACCGGAAGTCCGTCATCCGCGAAGCTCGGGGCCGACCTGCCGCGGCGTGGGCGGCGGGCCTTCGAGGTACTCGATCTCGCACTCGGTCGCGCCGTCGGCGCGCACCGTGCTGCCTTCGCCGAGCCACGCGCGGCGGAACACAAAGTGCCGGCAATCGGAGAGGTCGAAGTCCGTGTCCGTCCACGTGCCGCCCTCGAACATCGCGCCGTCGGCGAGCTTCACCGCGAGGCGACCGCCGGGCGGCGGCGCGAACTTCGCGCCCTGGTCGGCGAGGAAGACCTGGCCGGGCTTGAGCTCGATCGGGCCGTGCAGGACCACGGTCTTCTCGCCTTCGTTCACGAAGACCGCGCCATGCTCCGCGAGCGAAGCGCGGATCTCCGCCTCGGCCTCGGGGCGGCCCTCCGGCACGACCGGATGCTCGCACCCGCGGCCGTAGGAGAGCTCTACGTCGCGCAGCGCGTCGACGACGCGCCGCTCGCGCTCGTGGCGCGCGGCGGTCTCCGCGTCGGGATTGCCCTTCGCCAGCGAGACGACGCGCCGCAGCTGCGCCATCTGCGCGGGGTCGCAGTGCCCGAGTTCGTGCACGAAGCCCACGTCGAAGCACACGCTCGCGCCGAGCGGAAGCACGCGCCGGAGCCAGTCGACCCAGACGTCGTCCGCGTGCCGCACGTCGGTCCAGCCCCACATGCCGCCCAGGTAGGTGAGCGCAAACCACTGGCGGCCGAGCGCCTCGCGGCCGTCGCACGGCAGGCGCATCGGGTTCGTGGACTCGCCGGCGGTGAAGTCGCAGCCGGCCCACACGTCGTGGCGGGCCTCGCCGCGGCAGGCGAAGTCGGTGAAGCGCGTGCCGAGCTCGCGGCCCTCCTTGCGCTCCATGCCGAGCACCCAGCGGAAGCCGTGGTCGTAGTCGACGATCCGCTTCGCGAAGGCGCAGACCGCGTCCGGGTTGCCGCGCCGCGCGGCGGCGCGGATCGCGAGCGTCTCGCGGTCGCCGGCGAAGCCGGGGCCGCCGGCGCCGTCGAACCACCAGGCGTGGACGTCGCGCCCGTAGCGCTCGCTCCATTCGCCGATCACCTCGCACCAGTTCGCAAGGCCCGCCGGCGTGTCGGTGCAGTCCGAGCGGCCGTCGGGCGAAGGGATGTAGCCCATTCTCTCGCAGTCCTCCGGAGCGCGGGCGGGGGCGCGGCACGGCAGGTAGAGGCAGAACTTGATCCCCGTGCCGCGCAGCGCCTCGATCATCTCGCGCGGGAGGTCGCGCCCGTTGCAGGCCGCCGTGGCGATCCCGCGCTGCCGCCGCGTGATGCGCTCGTAGGTCGCGTTCGGCGCGACGTAGGTGCCGGCGTTCTGGCCGAGCGTGAGGAAGAAGTAGTCCACGCCGGCCGCGACGAGGTCGCGCTTCATCCGCTCCACGTCGAACTTGCGCGCCTCGCGGCTCGCGATGCCCGGCCAGTAGTGGACGAACGCGCCGACCTTGCCGGCCATCCAGTCGGTCTCCGGCGGCGGCGCGGGGCGGTGCGCGCGCCGCGCCGCGCGGTTCTCCTCCAGGTAGGCGCCCGCGAGGGCGCCCCAGAAGAACTCGGAGACGTTCGGCGTGTCGTAGTCGTAGAAGAGGAGCGTCCTCTCGATCTCCTCCTCGTAGCACGGGTCGCCCGTCGCCGCGCAGATCGCCGCGGCGCAGAGCGGGTTCGTCATCGTGTGCCGCTCGAACCACTTGCGCACGCCGAGCAGCTCCGTCCGCGGCGAGGCCGCGAACGAGACCGAGACGTCCTGGTCCGTGTGAGGATGCCACGGATAGCCCTCGCGCCAGTTGGCGTAGCGGAACTCGGCCTTTTTGTTGTCGTAGCCCGCGCGGTCGGCCATGAAGGGCGCGGTGCGCGCGGCGAAGTCGCGGAAGCCCGCGCGGTAGACCGCTCTCCACTCGGGGTCCTCCTCGAGCGCGATCAGGTCGCGCAGCGCCATCGCCACCGAGACGTAGGTCCAGTGGTCGTTCGTGCGGCCGACGGCGTCCTGCTCGCACTTTGGCAGGCCCACGGCGACGATGTCGCGCGCCGCGACGCGCTCGGCGCGGTAGAGCTCGAGCCAGTGCGCGTCGCCCGTCATCTCGAAGAGCGCGCGCAACGTGAAGAGGAAGCGCGCCGCCTCGTAGTAGGGGCGCTCCGTGTCCTTGAGGCCGCCGCGGTTCTGCCCCTTGAAGAGGCCGTCGCACGGGCACCACCAGCCGTTGGCCTCGAGCGCGCGGGCGACCTCGGCGCAGCGCGCGGCGATCTTCGCCTGGAGCGCGGACTCGGCGAACGGAGCGCGCCAATAGCTCCAGAGGCCGATCAGCCACGGCGTGGTCTGGTCGTTGGAGCCGCAGGGCCAGTGCGAGCGGCCGTCCTCGAGCACGCAGCGCGCGATGAAGCCGGGCACGTCCGAGACCTCGGAGAGCTTCAGCAGGCCTTCGGCGAGGCGCTTCGCGAGCGCCGCGTCGCCGCGCTGCACCACGGCGGGCAGCCACTGCCCGGTGAACATCGCGCCGTTCTCGACCGGCGTCCACCAGCCCATCGCGTTGGGAAACGCGCGCGCCGCCTCCTCGGGGGTCGGCATCGGGCCGACATAGTCGAGCAGCAGCCCGGGACCGTAGACGAACTCTCGCGCGAGCCGAGCGTGGGCCTGGTCCATCGCTCTTTCAACGGAGATATGAAAGAGGGAAGACGATTTCATTGGATTATGTGGCCGCTGCGCGGCCTAAGTGGTTAAGTGGCCGCTGCGCGGCCTAAGTGGTTATGTGGTAAAAAAAGGGGGGGGGCTGTCGGAACTTAGGCCCGGAGGGCCACTTGGGCGGCGCAGCCGCCACTTACGGCCCGGAGGGCCACTTAAGCGGCGAAGCCGCTACTTACGGCCCGAAGGGCCACTTAGGCGGCGGAGCCGCCACTTACGGCCCGAAGGGCCACTTACTCGTAAGCGGCGTAGCCGCTACCACGCCTCCGGGATCTTCAGCGTCTCCCCGCCCTTCATCGCGGAGAGGTGCGCGTAGACGCCGGCGAGGGTGGTGTCGAGCGCGGTCTTGAGGTCGACGCAGACCTTGTGGCCCGGCACGAGGATGCCGCGCAGGAAGTCGTCCGTGAGGTAGCTGTGCGAGCCGCCGTGGCCGCCCGCGTCCACGCCCGGGGGCAGTGCGGGCTTGGCGAGGTCCATCTTCGCCACCTCGGCGTCGAACCAGCCGCGGTAGCCGCCCTTTTCGGGCACGTAGCAGCCCTTGTTGCCGAAGATGCGGCCGATCTCGCCGCCGTAGGCCGGGACGTCCCACGCCACGAGCATGCGCGCGGTGGAGCCGTCCTCGCAGCGCATCATGGCGAACTCGCTGCCGTAGGGGTTGCTATAGCGGTTGTTCTCCGGCTTGTAGTGGGTTTTGAGCGACGGCACGCCCGAGCAGGCGACCTCGACGAAGCGCTTGTGCGTGACGCAGGTGTAGAAGGCGTTGGAGTGGGTCGGGTAGTACTGCGGCGGGCAGCCCTCGCGCCACTTGGCGAAGCTGCCGCACATCACCGAGTCGAGGTCGTTTCCGTCCGGGTGGTAGTATTCGCCCTCGGTGTAGACGACGTCGCCGAGCATCCCGGCCTCGTAGAGCTTGCGCATGGCGTAGCCCTCGGGGCGGAACGCGGTGGTCTCGTTCATCATGTAGAGCTTCCCGCTCGCCTTCGCGGCGTCCACGAGCTTCGGCACCATCTCGAGCTGGTCCGCGCCGAAGAAGGCCGGCACGGCGCTCGCGACGTGCAGGCCGTGCTCGAGGGCCATGATCGCGAGGCGCACGTGGCTCGGCGCGTCGGTCGCGATGTAGACCGCCTCGACCCGGTCCTCCTCCGCGTGCTTCAGCAGCTCCTCGAAGGTCGGGTAGGCCTTCTTCGCGCGGGTGCGCTCCTGCAGCTTGAGGCAAAGGTCCGGATCGAGGTCGGAGACCGCGACCACCTCGGCGTTGGGGTGCTGCTGGTAGCCGAACTGCGAGCCGAAGGAGCAGACCCCTTCGCCCACGATGGCGACGCGCACGCGGCGCTCGGAGAACGGCTGCCAGACCGCGCTGGCGTTCGCGCCGGCGTCGGTTTCCTCGAAGCCCTGGATCCGCGCGAGCTGCGCGGGGCTCGCGCCCCGCTCCGCCGCGCTATCAGGACCATGATCGGGATGGGTTTCGGGATTCGGTTTCATGGTGGAGGTATCGATGGTTGGGGATGTCCTTGTGAAGACGCCGTAGATTCTACCATCGCCACGCATACGGCGCAAGGGATAATTCAGCCATAATGCGCAGAATCTTTCGCTCGAAAAACGAATGCGGCCGAGCTCTGCGGGGCCCCAGCCCCGCTCGCCGGCCGCTTAGGACCCGACACCTAAATAGCTGCCCTCTCCATCCCGCTTCGCGAAGCGACCGGACTGTTTGCGCGCAATCCGCCCGCCCTGGTCCTGAGTGCCCGGCGGAGCGGGGCGCAGCCCCGCGCAGCTCGGGCACATTTTCCGCTTGCGCGCCGCGCCCGCCCCGCCTACAATCCCCCGCCATGCAACCCACCGCCCCGATCACCCGCTATCGGCGATTCCACGACTACGATTATTCGCGGGGCGCCGCGATGTTCCTGACCTTCTCGCTGGACCCGCGCCGGCCGCTTCTCGGGCAGGTGGAGGGCTCCGAGGTCGCGCTTTCGCCCGCCGGCGAGGCGGTATGGGCCGAGCTTCACCGGGAATCCGCGCGGCGGCTCGGCACCGTGCTGCGGACCGCAGTGGTCATGCCCGACCATGTCCATGTCCGCGTGCAAGTTCTCCCGAACCTCACCGATCCGCTCAAGGAGCTCGGCCGCTTCGTCTACAACGTGAAGTGCCGCTCGCAGCGAGCCGCGCGCAAAGCCGGGATCGAGATCGCCTGGCAGCGCAACTACCACGACCGCATCCTGTGCTCGGCGGAAATCATCGATCTCGTCGACAAGTACATCGCGAACAATCCGCTCAAATGGTCGCTCATGCACGGCGACTCGCCGCCGCTGCGGGTGCACGAGCCGCTCGAATCGCCCCTGCTGCCCGACGGGGAGTGGTGGACCGGCGTGGGCGAAACCGCCCTGCTGGCACCCGGGCGGAAGCTCGCCGCCGTGCGGCTTTCGCGGAGTCTGCGGCCATCGGATTACGACCGTGTCGCCACGCGGCTTCGCGGGGCCGCGGAAAAGGGCTTTGTGCTGGCGGGCACGTGGATTTCGCCCTGCGAGCAGGCCGTGTTCGCGGAGCTCTCCGCCGCAGGCTTCCCGCTCGTGAAGGCCGAACAGGACCCGCTGGCCACGGTCTACCGCCCCAAGGGCGACGAGCCCGGCCTTTTCGCGGCCGGCCGGTATCTGCTGCTCTCGCGCGTGTCCGCCCCCGGCACTGGCCGCGGCGCGGCCTGGCACGGGATCAACGGGGCGCTCGCCGCCCTCGCGGGAAAAAGCGGCGGAACCGCGGTCTACGTGCACCGGATGCCCGGCGAAGCGGAACCGCGGTGGACCTTCGCGCGGTAGTGCGGCCGAGCTGCGCGGGGCCCCCGCCCCGCTCGCCGGCCGCTCAGGACCCGACGCCCAAATAGCTGCCCTCTCCTTCCCGCTTCGCGAAGCGCCCGGACTGTTTGCGCGCAATCCGCCCGCCCTGGTCCTGAGTGCCCGGCGGAGCGGGGCGCAGCCCCGCGCAGCTCGGGCACTACTTCACGACCAGCACCGTTCCGCCGGAAGGCGGGCGGTACCAGATCTGCGTGATGTCCGCGGCGGTCTTGCCCGCGGCAGCGATTTCGCCCGCTCCGCCGTATTTGTTGCCGTCCGCGTCCTTGAAGTAGAAGCCGTTGAAGGCGGGGCGGACATCCACGAAACGGAGATTCGCGACGTTCACGCCCTTGGCCGCCTGCACGAGCTGGATGCCGCGCCGCGGAATGCTCCCCAGGCCGGGGCTGTCCCGTGAAATCCGGAGCGTGATTGGAGCCTTCGTGCCGTCGCCGCCGAAAGGCACGTCGTTGTTTTGCTTTCGCGTGATGTTCAGCGGAACGGCATTGTATCCGGTGCCGCCGGGGATGACGAACTCGACGACGTTGGTGCTGTCGGTTTTGCCGGGCGTAATGTAGCTCGCGGCAAGGGATGCATCCGCGCCGGACAGCCGAATCAGCATTCCGTTCCCGCCATGGGTGTCCTGGGAGATTCCATACTGGCCGCTGACCGAGAATGCCGCGTCATCGACCTCGAAGACCGGTCCCGGTGCGGCGGAGGAACCTGCCGAGAAAGCGCCGGCGATGACCCGCGAGCCGTCCGCGACGCGAAGCTTCACGCCCGGGCGCTCCAGGTTCCAGTTGCCCAGATTGCCGGAAGCCCCGTTCGTGAACGCGATGGTGAAGTTCTCGCCGTTCGCGTCGGCCGAAGCGTCTCCGAGAAAACGCGGCGCGTAGAATCCGGCGGCGCAGTGGTCGAAGACGAGACGGTTGAAGTTCTTCGTCGCGTTGAATCCGAATCCCCTGACGTAAAGGCGGCTCGTCCAGTTGGTCGTGTCGCAGGTGAATACGAGCGGCTGATCCATGGTGGGAAGATGCAATTCGCCGACGTACCAGCAAGCGGGATCGCTGCCGTCGCCGAGCGACGAGCCCGGCGTTGCGGGAAGCGTGACGACGACCCGCTCGGCCCCGTCGACAGGAGCGAAGAACGCTTTCGAACCGCGAACCGGGTAGCCGGCCGGATGGTTCGCAGCGAGGTTGCCCGCCGCGGTGCGGTTCCAGCAGGCCGTGTTCGTCCAGACGCCCGCCACGCCGCCGATCCACGTGTAGGTAGAGTTGTCCTGGAGGTCCTTGTAGGCGTTCGGATTGTAGGTGTTCGTGACCGCGTTCGCCTCCGTGCCGTTGACGAGCATGAGGGAGTAGTACACGCGCGAGCCCCAGGGTTTGTCCGAAAGATCGGCGGTGACTGTTTTCGTGCCCGCCGAGGTCACGGGGACGGAGCCGGACACGGTCGTTGCGGCGGCCGCGGACGAACCGGTCAGCAGGTAGAGCGTGGACGTGCCCGAGCCGACGTTTGTGATGTCGACCGTCGCCGAAATCGTCCTGCCGTCGGGCGTGAAGGTCGCCGTGGCGGTGTCCCATTCGGTCGCGTCGGCGCCGGTCGAGAAGACTGTCGCGACGGAATTGGTGGAGGCCGGCGTCTCGGCATTGTTGACGGCGGAGAACCAGACCGTGTAGGCGGTCGAGGGCGTCAGGTTCGCGAGGGGGGCCGTGAATTCCGCGGGAACTGCGTTCGTGGAGCCGAGCGCGACCGTGTTCGTCGCAGCGCCGCCGTCGGTGTAGTGGAGGGAGACCGAGGCCGAGGTCGCGCCATCGCCGAGCTTCGTGAGGCGGCCCGAGACCGTCGCGGAAACCGCCGTGATGTCCGAAACCGACGGCGCGCCGAGGCGAAGGACCTCGATGCTGCCGCTCCCGCCTTCCACCTCGCCGAAGGAGACGTAGTCCGCCGTCGTCACGGTCTTGTATTCCTCGGCGATCCATTCGCCGGTCGAGGCGACGTTGCGGATGCGGATTTCGTCGAGGTTGCCGCGGAAGGTCTCCGTGTGGTTGACAAAAGTGCCAAGACCAAGACCGTAGTTGAGAGTGGTCACGGGATTGACGCCACTTTTTTTTGGGTCCTTGTACACACCGCCGACATAACCACCGAGCGTGGTGTTGAAAATTCCCGCGATGTGACGCCATGCGTTTTGGGAAAGACCGTCATCGTAGTTGAAGCTGCCGTGTCCTGAGTTGGGAGACATGACGTAGGTTGTCGAAGCTCCGGCGGTCAGGCATCCGTTTTCCCATAGGTTAGCGCGGGTGCCGCCGATGGCGAATACGCGGTCGTTTTGTGTGTTCACGCTCGCCTCGAACAAGGAGACCGTGAACGGACCGATCGTCGTGCCGGAAGTGAGGGTCGAGGGAACGACGAAGCCGCCGGTCGTGCGGTTGTTGTCGTTCAGCTGGTTCACCATCGCGTGGCCGGTCGGCGGCGCGGAGTTGGCGATGCCGGCGTCGGAGATCGTCACCGGGTAGCCGTCGGCCTCGTTCGCCTTGTAGGCGTTCCAGCCGCTCCCGGAGGCGTCGGGGGTGTAGTGCAGGCCGCTGTCCTCGAGAATCTCGTTCATGTGCCAGACGCCGACATAGCCAGCGCGCGACCAAACGAGCGTGGCCGCCGGGGAGTCTTCGCCGCCGGCGGCCGACCAGTTCATCGAGATCTTCGTCGCGGACGAAAGCGACGGCACGGACACCCAGACGAGCGACTCGCCCTGGTCATTCCACGTGTCGACGTCGAAAGGAAGAAGGTCGTCGTTTTCATCCGTGAACCAGAGGCAGTCCGACTCCGGGCAGTCCGCGTAGGAGAAGCCCTCAAGCCCGGCCTCGGAGATGCGGACGAGGACCGGGAAGTTCGCGAGCGCCGTGGCGGGCGCGGCCGGGAACGAGAGTTCGCAGTAGAAGTTGCCTCCGGAAGGCGCCCGCTTCGTCTTGAACGCCGCCATCGCGGAGACCGCGCCCACCGGCGGAGCGGCGTTGTTCGTCGCGGTGAACCAGCAGGCGTAGGCGGTGTTGGCGGCGAGGGTCGAGAGCGTGGCCGAGAGGGCCGCGGGCACGGAGGATTTCGTGCCAAGGGAGACCGAGTTCGTCGCGGTGCCGTCCGTGTAGACGAGCCAGACGCCGGCCGAATCCGCGCCCTCGCCGAGCGTGCGGAGCGTGGCCGTCACGACCGCACCCGTCGGCGACACGTCCGAAATCTCCGGGGCGCCGATGCGCAAGGTCTCGGCACCTTCCGCAACCGGGCCGAACGAGCAGTAGGCGGCGTTCGTCATCGTCGCGTACTCTTCGGCGACCCATTCGGCGGACGAAGCCGCGGCGCGGATGCGGATTTCGTCGAGGCCGCCGTTCCAGTAACGCTGGTTGGCGTCGCCGTTGGCGCCGAGGCAAAGATTCTGCTCCGGCGTGTAGAGCTTTTTGATCGATCCGGTCTTCTTCGATACGCCGTCGACGAAGATCTTGCCGGTGGTGTTGTCGTAGACGGCCGCGAAATGGACCCAGTCGTTTGCGGGCCAGCCGGACCATTCGTTGGCGGCCATGGCGAGTTCGCTCGAATCCGACGAGCCGAGCGTGATCTTGCCGATGGGATTGTGGACGGCGAACGTGTAGCCGTTCTTGACGGTCCAATCCGTCTGGCAACAGACCATGCGGGCGTAGGCGCCAAGGCTCGCCGTGTTGGGATGGGCCATCAGCGTGATCGTGAGCGAGTCGTTCACGCCAAGCGTCGCCCAGGCGGCGTCGTTGGCGTAGGAGATGGTCTGGGAGCCGCTAAGCCAGAGGACCTTGCCGATGCCGCCGTCCGCGTTGACGACGTAGGTCGGGTTGTTCTTGACGAGATTCGGGACGAGACCGTTCGCGGACTCCGTCGCGTCGCCGGAGAAGTGCCAGACGGCGTTGTAGTTGGCGCGCGTCCAGACGGCGGACGCGGCGGGCAGGCCCGCCGGCGCGCCGGCGGCGTCCCAGTGCATCGTGACCGTCGCGGCGTCGGAGAGCGAGGGGACGGAGACCCAGACCAGCGACTCGCCTTCATCGTCCCACGTATCGATGTCGCAGGGGATCGGGTCGTCGTTCGCGTCCGTGAACCAGAGGCAGCCGCCCGTGGGACAGTCCGCGTAGGAGAAGCCCGTGGGCGCGCCCTCGGCGAGCCGCACGAGAACGGGGAAGTTCGCGAGCGCGGTCGATGGCGAGGACGGGAACGAGAGCTCGCACGTGAACTCGGCGAGCGCGGGCGCGGCGAGAAGCGCGAGCGCCGCGGCGAGCGCGCGAAGGGATCGGGAGTCGGACTTCATGGCGGATTCCTTTTCGGGGGCTCGGCGGTGGCCGAAAACGACCGGACCTCGCCCGTGCGGCGTCCATCATACCACACGCGCCCGCACCGCGCAAGGGGTAGAGCGCGCGGTTCACGCACAAATAATCGCCCGGAAAACGAATGCAACCGAGCTTCGCGGAGTCCCACCCCGCTCGTCGCTCGCGTTCGCTTTCCGGGCGAGGAAATCTGCGCAATCCGCCCGATGCCATCTTGACCCGCCGCGCGCCCCTCGGGTAGAATGGGGCCCATGAAAGCCCTGCCCTGCCTTCTCCTCGCCGCGGCGGCGCTCGCCGCCGGCGCCACCGAGACCGAGAACGTCGACTTCCGCATCGTCCGCGCGCCGGGCGCGGTGGCGGTCGACGCGGAGTTCGCCGACTGGAACCTCGCCGGCTCGATCTTCTGCTGCCCCGACGTGGAGTCGTTCCGCGCGAGCTACGGCGTCTGGATCGCGGCGATGTTCGACAGGGACAATCTCTACTTCCTTTTCCGCTGGCTCGACCAGACGCCCATGAACAATCCCGGCCTTGCGGGAAGCGACTACCCCTGGCAGGGCGACTGCATGCAGGCGCGCCTCGCGACGAGCCCGCAGTCGCGCACGGTCTGGAACGACCTGCGCCACAACACCGACACGTCGCGGCTGCCGATGAAGTTCGCGCACTTCGACCTGTGGCGCGACCGGGACGGCGTCGCCGCCGCCGGCGCGACGCTCGCGAAGGACGCCCAGCCGAAGGGCGACGACATGGTGCCGCGCGGCGTGAAGGAGGCGTTCCGCGAGGTTCCCGGCGGCTACGTGCAGGAGGTCGCGATCCCGTGGTCGCTGATCTGCGACGGCGCCTACCGCCCCGCCGCCGGCGATTTCCTGCTGCTCACGTTCGAGCCGAACTACCGCACCACCGGCGACCAGCGCCTCACGACGAAGGACTTCTTCCGCAAGGGCGTGCAGCCCGACCGCGCGATGACCTTCATGCGCCCCGACGTCTGGGGCCGCGCCGAGTTCGTCGACCGCCTCGGCGCGCCGCAGCCGCTGCGCCTCGCGGACGGCCGCACGCTCCCCGTCTCGATGAAGGACGGCGTCCCCGAGGTTGACTGGCGCTCGCTCAAGGCCGCGGCGGAGAAGCCCGGCTTCCTGCCGATCCGCTTCACGCTCGCCGAGCCCGGCGAGGTGTCGGTCGTCGTGAAGAACGCCGCGGGCGAGGCCGTCGCGTGGCCGCTCTCCGCGCAGCCGCTCCCGGCGGGCGAGCACGAGTTCTTCTGGAACGGCCTTTCGGCCTGCTTCGACTCGCACGTCGGCACGCCGGTCCCCGCCGGCCGCTACACGTGGGAGGGCATCGTCCGCAAGCCGCTGCACCTCAAGCTGCGCGGCTGGGCGCACGGTGCCGGCCCGAACCCCTACGACGTCGCCGGCGGCGGTTGGGGCGGCGACCACGGCGACCCGTGCGCCGTGGCGTGCGACGCGGAGCGCGTCTATCTCGGCTGGGAGCGCGCGGAGGCGGGCTGGGCGGTCGTCGCCGCGGACTACGACGGCAACCTGCTCTGGCACCACAAGCGCGGCGGCTTCGGCACGGCGCGCGCGCTCGCCGCGGACCGCGCGGGGCATCTCTACGTCTACGACGCCGGCCAGGGCAACATCGTCTACCGCCTCGATGCGGCGAAGGGCGCCTACGACAACTTCCCCGGCACGTCGAGCGCGGAGCTGCCGCTCGCGCCGCTCGGCCTCGGCGAGGCCCGGCGGATGCGCTTCGCGGACGGCCGCCTGGAGCTGGTCTTCGAGAAGGAGGTCGCCTCCATCGCGGTCGCGAACCTCAAGGACGTGAAACGCCGGCCCGCGAAGCCCGAGGACCTCGCCGTGCGCGCCGTCGCGCCGGACGGCACCGTCTACGCGGCGACCGGCGCGCCCGACCACCGCATCCTCGTCTCGAAGGGCGGACGCGAGGTGCGCCGCATCGGCCGGCAGGGCGGACGCCGCCTCTCCGGCAAGTGGGACCCCGACGGCGTCTACAACGTCGCGGACCTCGCGCTCGACGACGCGGGGTTCCTGTGGGTTGCGGAGAAGGACTCGATGCCGCGCCGCGTCTCGAAGTGGAACGCCGCGACGGGCGCGCTCGCGGACGAGTTCTTCGGCGCGACCGTCTACGGCGCGCTCGGCGGCGCGGTCTGCCCGAGCGATCCGCGCATCGTCGTGGGGCAGGGCTGCGAATGGCGGCTCGACGGCACGTCGCCCCGCGCGAAGTGCGTCGGCACTGTCGCCCGCGACGCCGGATGGGGCTGCTCGCGCTTCGGGCGCGGCCCGAAGGGCGAGGTCTACCTCGCCGTGGCGGGGTGGTGGATGGGCGGCGGCGGCAACGGCGTCGTGAAGATCTTCCAGCGCCTCGGCGAGGCCGACTGGCGCCTGCGCGCCACGATCTCGCAGAGCGGCAGGGGCTTCCGCGCGTGGGCCGACGAGAACAACGACGCCACGGAGCAGCCGAACGAGGTGCGCGACGGCTCCGGCCTCGACCTCGGCTCGTGGATCACCGGCTGGTACATGACGATGAACCCGGCGATGACCTGGTTCTCCGGACGCTACGTCATCCCCGTGGCGGGGTGGACGGCATGCGGCGCGCCGATCTACGATCCGGCCAAGGTCGTGCGGATGTCCGACGAGGCCGCGAAGCACGCGGGCGGCATGGGCGCCACGGCGGGCGTCGTCTCGGAGGACGGCCGCTTCGCCATCTACAACGCGCAGTACAACACGCAGCACTCCGCCTCGCCGTGCTACGAGGTCGCGACCGGGCGCCGCGTCTTCGCCTATCCGAACTGCTACGTCGGCGTCCATGGCGGCCACTCCGCCCCGCCCCCGCGGCGCGGGCTCGTCCGCGCGGCCTACGACTTCATCGGCACCGCGAAGTTCCCCGAGCCGCTCGGCAACGTCTTCGCGATCGGCACCGACAAGGGCGAGTGGCATCTCCTGAACGACAAGGGGCTCTATGTCGGGCGGCTCTTCGAGCCCGACCCGATGCGCGTCGAGTGGCCGGCCGAGTTCCGCGTCGGGACGCGCCTCGACCGCACGCCGCCCGGACAGGGCTCGGAGGACTTCGGCGGATCGATGACGCGCGCCGACGACGGATCGCTCCACGTGCTCTTCGGCAAGACCGCGTTCATCGTCGCGAAGGTCGATGGCCTCGAAACCGCGAAGGCGCTGCCCGGCGGCGCAATCGACGTGGGGCCCGCCGACGTCGCGACCGCGCAGGGCTTCGCCGCGAAGTTCCGCTCCGGCGCGCTGCGCTCGCCTACCTGCGACTTCGAGCCGGAGGAGGACGAGGCCGCCGCCGCGGCCGATCCGTTCACGGCGACCGCGCGCTGCGAGGGCGGGCGCGTTCGCTTCGAGTTCGACGTCGCCGACCGCACCCCGTGGGTGAACGGCGCGAGCGACTTCCGCAACCTGTACGCGATGGGCGACACGGTCGACTTCCAGCTCGCCGACGCCAACGGCGACCTGCGCCTTTCCGTCGGCCCGCTCGGCGGCGGCGCCGCCGCCGCGCTCTACAAGCAGACGAGCCGGGGCGAGAAGGCGCCGCACACGTTCTACTCCGGCGTGTACCGCGACGGCGTCACGTGGGACCTCGTGAAGGAGATCCCCGTGGAGGCCACGGTCGAGAAGCGCACGGGCGGCTACCGGATCGTCTTCTCCGTCGCCGAGAAGGACCTCGGCCTCGCCGCGCCGCTTGCCGGCCGCGCCGCGAAGGGCGACTTCGGCGTCACCTTCGGCGACGCCGCCGGCAAGGACACCGTCCTGCGCGTGTTCCGGTTCGACAAGGACGCCGGCATCGTCGCCGACGAGGTCGAGGAGCTCAAGATCCATCCCGCCAACTGGGGCTCGATTTCGTTCTGAAACCGCAGCACCCCAGAACCACGCCCCCAAAACCTTTTCACGTCTTTCACGCCTTTCACTCTTTTCACGGTCCAAAACGCCGGAGCCCGCGAACCCATGAAGAACCGCAACATCTTCCTCCTGTCCTCGTCGGGACCGTCCGAACTCGGGGCGATCGCGGCCGGCGTCATCGTGCAGCGCGAAGCGGCGGACTGGCGGTTGCACACGCTGCCCGAGCCCGCGAGCCGGCCGCAGCTCGCCCGCCTCCTGCGGGCGAAGCCGGACGGTTGCATCGTGCACTGCGGACAGCACGGAAGCCGGTTCCGGGAAGCGGACTTCGGGGGCATCCCCGTCGTGTGGATGGACCGCGACCCGGCGGAGCTCGGCCCGCGCGCGCTCTGCGTCGTGCAGGACTCGAGGCCGGCCGGACGCCTCGCCGCGCGGGAGCTGCTGCGCTACGCGGACCTGGCCGTCTTCGCCTTCGCGGACCGGGCGGAGCCGGCGTTCTGGGCGGACGAACGCCGCGACGCCTTCCGCGACGAGATCGTCGCGGCGGGGCGGCCCTACCTCGAGTTCCGCGACCGGAACGCGTGGCAGCGCCGCCGCCGGCTGTCGGCGTTCCTCGAAGCGCTCCCGCGCCCGGCGGGCGTCTTCTGCGCCAACGACGGCATCGCCGGGGAAGTGCTGGAGACGGCCGCGGCGCTCGGCATCCCGATGCCGGACGAACTGGCGGTCGTGGGCGTGGACGACACCGAGATGTTCTGCGAGCAGCAGGAGCCGACGCTCACGAGCGTGCGGCCGCCGTTCGTCGCCGCCGGCCGCGCCGCCGCGCAGCTGCTCGCGCGCCG
>JAFPUX010000391.1 GCA_017413145.1 Kiritimatiellia bacterium
CGGAAGGCGCCGCGCCCGCCGCCCCCGCCTCTCCCGCGCCCGCCACGCCGCGGCGCATCCTCGTCGTGGACGACGTGAAGATCAACCTGATGGTGCTGCAGGCCCAGCTGCACAAGCTCGGCACCTTCGACATCGCGTCGGCGGCGGACGGCGTCGAGGCGCTCGCCGCGCTGCGGGCGGCGGGCGCGGAACCCTTCGACCTGATGCTCACGGACATCTGGATGCCGAACCTCGACGGCGAAGGGCTCGCCCGCGCCGTGCGCGACGACCCCGCGCTGCGCGGGCTGCGCATCGTGGCCGTGACGGCCGACGTCGAGTTCCCGGCGAAGGCGGCCGCCGCGGGCTTCGACGGCGTCTTGCTCAAGCCCGTCACCGCCGACAAGCTCGCCGCCCTCCTCGGCGTCCACGCCTGACCGCGCCCGGACTCAAGCGGAGGGACGGAAGCCGGCGAGAAAGCGGGAGAGCGCGTCGGCCGTGAGGGGCTTGAGCAGGATGCCGTCGAAGCCGCGGTCGGCGACGGTCTTGCGCGCCTCGACGTCCGCCGTCACCGCGTAGACGCGCAGCGCCTTCCAGCGGTCGTCCGCCCGGATGCGCGCGCACAGCGCATAGCCGTCCAACTCCGGCATCCACAGGTCCGTGAGCACCAGGTCGAACGCGCCGTGCTTCTCCAGCGTTTCGAGCGCGTCCGCGGCCGACGGCGCCGTCACGACCTCCGGCACGCCCGCGCGCTTGAGCATCGCCTGCTCCACGAGGACGTTCACCGGGACGTCGTCCACGACGAGGACCGAGCGGACCGCGGGTTTGTTTTCGACCACGGAAGACACAGAAGACACGGAAGACACGGAAGGCACGGAAGACGCCGGGATGTTTTTTTCCGTGCTTTCCGTGTGTTCCGTGGTTTCCTCCGGCGCGGTTTCGACGCCGGGGATGACGCCGGTGAAGGTCGAGCCCTTGCCCGGTTCGCTTTCGATCGTGAGGTCGCCGCCCATCCGCACGAGCATCCGGTGGCAGATCGGAAGGCCCAGCCCGGTGCCGCCGGAGGGGTGCGCGGAATCGACCTGGACGAAGGGCTCCAGCACCCGCTCGCGGTCCTCGGGACGGATGCCGATGCCGGTGTCGCGGACGGAAAAACGCAATGTGCCGCGGAGTGGCGCGCTTTGCGCGCCGTTCGAAGGTTCGAAAGTTCGAAGGTTCGCAGGTTCGTTTGGGCGCGGGGCCGGGTCTGGCGCGAACTCCGCTTCGAGCGCGACCTCTCCCTTCTCCGTGAACTTCACGGCGTTGCCGACGAGGTTCACGAGGACCTGGCGGATGCGCTCCTCGTCGAGGACGAGGCGCGGCATCGTCGGGCATTCGACGCGCAGCGCCAGGCCCTTCTGCTCGGTCTGGAAGCGGAACGTCCCGGCGATGCGCGAGAGGAGCGCGGGCAGGTCGCACGGCGCATAGGAGAACTTCATCTTCTCGGCGTCGAGCTTGGAGAGGTCCAGCACGTCGTTCACGAGGTCCAGCAGCGTGTGCGCGCTGAAGAGGATGTTCTCGATGTTCTCGGCGCGCTCCTTCGGGTCGGCGACGCCCTCGCGCAGCATCTCGGAGAAGCCGATGATGGAGTTGAGCGGGGTGCGGATGTCGTGGCTCACCATCGAGAAGAACATGCTCCGCGCCTTCTCGGCGGCGAGCGTCGCGTCGCGCTCGCGGCGCAGGTCGTCCATCAGCCCGAGGTTCTCGCGCGTCATCCGGGCGAACATCGCGTAGCCGACGGAGGCGGAGAGGATGAGCGCCCCGAACACCACGGCGAGGGCGAGCGTGAAGAGGACCATCTGGCGCGTCACGGAGCGGATCGTCTTCTTCGTGGTGTCGTCGAAGGTGTCCTGCGTCTCGCCGATCGTCCGGTCGAGGAACGCGTTGACGCCCGCCCAGATGTTGGACTTGGCGGCGAAGTAGGCCTCGTCGTAGAGCAGGTCGATGGCGCGGGCGCGCTTGCCGGGGGCGTCGAGCGCCTCCTGGTCGGACGACAGGACGACCGCCCGGAGGTGCTCCGGCATCTCCTCCCGCGGCATGCCGGTCGCCTCGGCGACGAGGCGCATCGCGCGGTGCTCCACGTCCTGGAGCGCGAGGGATTCCTCCATCGCCGTGCGGAGCATGCGGCGCGCGGCGTCGTCGGCGTCTGGCATGCGCTCGATGATCTCGAGGGCGCGCTCCCGGTGGCGGTCGATGTGCTCCTCCTGCTCGTAGGCGTGCAGGAAGGAGGGGCGCCCGGTGGCGGCGTAGCGGCGGACGGCCTGGGTGAGGGCGTCGGAGCCGGCCTTGAGCAGCCCGGCCGCCTCGGTCGCCTCGCGGTAGTTGCGGTGGATGGCCGAGACGCGCTCCAGGTCGCGCATGTGGCGCGCGCTTTCGCGGAAGACGAGCCCGTCGAGCGCGAGCCAGGCGAGCCCCATCGCGGCGAGGAGGAACGGCAGGAGGCGGAGGAATCCCTTCAGATGGGAGGGACGGCGCCGGGCGTCCGGCCCGGCGGGGAGGGAGAGGCTCATAGCGAGGCGAGGAATCGGGCGAGCGTGTCGGCGGTGATGGGCTTGAGGAGA
>JAFPUX010000392.1 GCA_017413145.1 Kiritimatiellia bacterium
CAGGTCATGGTGCCGTTCGAGAAGTCGAAGCAGTACAACGGCAGCGACAGCCGCATCCCGATGGACACGGACGGCTTCGACCTGAACTTCGGCATCATCAAGGCGGGCGAGGCGCCGGACTCGGTCGGCCTCGCGGTCTCGGCGATCCGCCTCTACAAGATCGACAGCTACGACGTCGCCCGCCCGTCGATCCCGTATCCGGCCGAGGGCCTGCCGCGCCGCATCGTCACGAGCCGCGAGGAAATGGGCGACGGCGACGACTTCGCCGGCTTCAAGCACCCGCAGGACTTCTACAAGGGCCGCGCGAAGATGATCCGCCTCCTCGGCATGAACACCTGCTCGAAGGACCTGCTGGAGTTCGGCTACCAGCAGAACTTCCCCGGCAGCTGGCGCTGGGGCTACGCGACGGACTACTGGACGGAGATCGTCGACAACCTTGCCGAGGAGGACATCTACATCCTGCCCTTCTACGAATACCACGGCTCCCGCGGCTCGTCCGCCGCCATCGGCTACACGGAGAGCCTCAAGCCCTGGACGCTCAACTCCGCCAAGAACGCGGACTGGAAGTATCTCTTCTCCAACCAGAGCTACGTCTACAACTGCATGGCCGACCTGACGAACGACGATGCCGTGAGGTGGGATCTAGTGGACCTCTTCAACGTCACGATCAAAAACTACAAGGACAAGGCGAAGTTTCTCGGCATGTGGATCCGCAACCGCGGCGGCATGCCGATGGGCTTCAACCAGGGCGCGATCGACCGCTTCAACGCGGACACCGGGCGCAACGTGACGCGCGCCGACATCTACAACAACGGCAACTACGGCAACACCGAGCTCTACAAGGCCTACCGCGAGTGGTGGTACGGCAAGCGCCGCGATCTTTTCCGCAATCTCCAGTCCACGATCAGCGGATCGCTTCCCGGCGCGAAGGTCTACTACTCCAACACGATCGAGGAGCCCGGCGAGTTCTGGGCGAACTGGGGCAACCCGCGCCCGGCGCTCATCAGCAACGAAGAGGGCTACACCTACCAGGGCAAGAACTTCAACGAATTCACCGGCAAGAACTGGAGCACCAGCATCGGCGCGGCGGCCGGCCAGTACTGGCCCAACGCGCTCAACGCCGACTGTCCGACGTGGGGAAACTACGAAGTGCACCACTCCGCGCCCGCGGACGACCCGCACAACTACACGAACCTGAACAACGTCGCGCTCTGCTACCCGTTCAACACCGTGTGGACCGTCGCGGACAAGACCGCGTCCGCGCGCTACCGCAACAAGAGCGGCGACCTGCCGTTCGTCCGGCACTACTCGCTCAACGAGAACGACTTCCGGAACGCGTCGAACAGCGAGATCTGCGGCTACTACACCTGCGACTGGGACCACGCCGGCCGCGCCGTGGTGCTCTCCGAGCTCTACGCGATGGCCTACGACGACCCGACGATGCTCGCGTACCTCTTCACGGCGAACCTCGTCCGCAACGACTCGACCTACGTCCGCGAGTTCAACCTCAACTACCTTTCGCTCCCCGCGCTCCCGGGCGAAGCGCTCGTCGGCGGCGGATGGCCGGACACGTTCACCGTCCGCCGCTGGGTCACCGACAAGGGCACGTACTGGGCCGTCATCAACTGCGACTCCAAGCCCTGGAGCGGCACGGTCGACTTCCGGACCGAGGCGGACCAGATCTGGTACACCGTCTCCGGCCAGCCGCTCCCGCTCTCCGGCGGCAAGGCGACGCTCTCGCTCGAGCCGTTCCAGATGGTCTGCTTCACGGGCGTCGAACCCGAGCACGTCGAGACGCCCGTCTTCCGCTACGCGTTCGCGGAGGACGTCGAGGCGAAGGCCGCGACGCTCTCGGCGACGCTCCTCGACCTCGGTCACCAGGCTTCGTCCGCGTGGGTCGACTGGACGCTCTCCGGCGGTCCGGCGGACGTTTCCTCCGGCCGTCTCCCGACCTACTCGACGCACGGCACGCAGACGGTCCGCGTGACCGGACTCGCGCCCGAGACGGAATACACGGTTTCGCTCCTCGCCACCAACGACAAGGGCAAGACCGCGACGATGGAGTTCACGTTCAAGACCGCGCTCTGGCCCTACGTCTTCCAGGAACCGACCGCCGTCACCGACGCCAACGGAACCACCGCCACGGCGAGCGTGAAACTGACGCGCGCCGACCGCAACGGCGCGCTAAAGCTCCTCGTCGGCGATACCGTCGCAGCGTCGTGGCCGGCCGTTGTCGCGGGTACCGTCTACTCGGGGGACCTCCCGATTTCGCTTGGTCTCGTGACACGGTACAAGTTCGTCGTCGAGAAGGACGACGTCTACGAGACCGAAGTCGAAGGACGCGTCCTCGGCCGCAAGACGATCGGCTGGATCGACATCCAGCTCGACAAGTCCGCCTACGCTTCCTGGCCGTTCGCCTCCGCCGGGGGCGTCGACCCGCTCGACGGCGGAACCTGGACGAAGTCCGGCGCGAACAACATCTCCCAACGGGCGACAGACGGCGGCAACAACCGGATCGACCTCGCGACCGAGGAGGACGGCTACGTCCGTTATTCGGCGAAGACCGACTCGGTCGAGGGCAAGAAGGTCCGCATCGAGGGCCGGACGCAGCTCGCCGACGAATACGGCGAGCCCGCCGCTCTGTCGCCCGTCCCGCTCGCCGCGCTCGCGCTCGGCAAGGAGGGGACGGTGCGGACGCTCTACGGCTACGCCGCGTCCGGGTGGGTCGCGTTCCCCGCGTTCCGCGTTCCGTCCGACGGCTGGATCGACTGGGCCGTCGACCTCGACTTCGACGCGGGGACCGCGACCTACAGCGCCGGCGACCCGCTCGCCGCGCTCGCGGACGCCACCGGCGCGACCGCGCTCGACATCGCGAACGCCTCGAAGAAGAAAGTCCGCACCGTCACCTTCGTCGGCAGCGGCGCGATCGACGATTTCAAGGGCGTATACTACTTCGAGGAGAAGTCGAACCTGCGGGTGGAGGCGTTCGACGCCGCGCTCCGCGGCGGCGCGACCGGGCTTTCCTTCAAGAACGCCGGGACGAGCACCGAGAAGTTCGAAATCGGCATCAAGGACTTCGAGCTCGGCGCCCTCTACGCCGTGTTCGCGTCCGACAAACTGGACGCCGGTCCGGACAAATGGCTGTGCGTCGGCTGCGCGAACGCTCCCGCGAGCACCGCCGCGACGTTCGACATCCCGGCTGACACCTCCGGCCGTCCCGCTCTCTTCTTCAAGGTCTACCGCGTCACCGGCGACGTCATGCCGCAGACCCCGCTCTCGCAGCTGTTGGGCGACTAACCCGAGGGCGCCTTCGACCATCCCCCCTTTCCAATCATCCGACCATGAAACGAATTCTCCTCCCCCTTCTCCTCGCGGCGCTTTTCGCCGCCAACCCTGCGCCCGCTTGGGAAGCGGCCAAAGTTTCTTCCGTCGAACACTCGACGTTCTATCGCGTCAATGAAGAGACTGGCCTGTTGGAAACGAAGAAGGGAAACACCGGCCTCAACGGCGGGCATTACTCGGACCGGCTCTTCAACGGCGATTTCACCGATTACAGTTACCAGAAAACGGCTGGCGCCTACATCGTCGTCGATCTCGACGACACGTTCGCGAACGGATGCTACGTGACCGAGGTGAAGATCGGACACAAGGGAACCACAAAGTATTCCCTCTATTATTCCGCCGACGGAACGGCCTGGACGGCCATCGCCGAAAATTTGACGGCCGCCGGTCTCCGGACCTTTTCCGTGGAAAAAGTGTCGAAGAAGATTAAATTCGTCTGGGCCACGACTGACGGTTGGGAACAGAATCTGGCCGAAATCGAGGTCTGGGGAGTCGATCCGTCCGTGGTCGAATGTCTTCATCCCGACGAGTATCTCACGGAATGGGAAGCCGTCCCCGGAACGGCGAACTGCACCGAATACGGCATCGACCAGCGTCTGTGCAAGAACTGCGGAAGGTATTTCCATCGCGAATCCCTCAGCATGCTCCCGATCGGGCATGAATACGAGACCGTTCTTACGGAACGCGGAACGAGTCTCGCCTACGGAAAGGGGAGCAACGTCTGTTCCCGGTGCGGCGACGCGGTCATCTTTGACGAGCCTCGCGACTTAACGACGCTGGGCGGAATCTACATGGAGGGCGTTGTACAGTTCTCCGCAGCATCGGTTTCGTCCGTTTGTCATCCGGAATGGGGGTGTGGTGGCGCGGACAAGCTCATGGACGGGACGTGGACTGTCGGTTACAACATCAATTGGCTGGCGAACACTCTCTACCATAGAGACGAATACGCACAATTCGATTTCGCGGCTACGATCGACCTCACGTCCGTCGAAATTTCCGTTCTCAACCACGACCAGATCGTCGAGTTCTATTCTGTCGAAGGAGGAGAGGAGATTCTTGTCGGCGATTGGGTGGTGGAAAAGGATTCCTCGTCCGGCGCTCCTGACTACCAGCGCAAACAAGTCGAATTTCGCGGCGTGTCCCTGTCCACGCTCCGTATTCGCATCCAAGATTCCGTTGGTTACAGCGGCTGGTGGGGAGGTCCTTGTACGACCATCTGCGAATGCCACCCCTACGGCACCGTGAACGGCGCGGGCAAGTCCGCCGCGGTGCGTACTCGGATCATCATCGACTGATCCCGTTGCGGCAGGTGAATTGCAAGTGAAATGAGGCGGCGGGTCATGCGGCGGGAGATCCGGCGGCCTTCTCGGCGGCTGAAAGACCGCCGAGCGAGGCGCGATGGATTTCGTTGATCCGTTCGGCCACCTCGTGGATGCGCTGCGGCGAGA
>JAFPUX010000393.1 GCA_017413145.1 Kiritimatiellia bacterium
ACGGCCCCGCGCCCTACGTGCCGACCTACGACGCCTCGGCGTGGTACCTCGGCGAGCTCGGCGTCACGAACCTCCTTTGGGAGGGAATCACCGGCAAGGGCGTCAAGGTCGGCATGGTCGACACTGGCATCCGTCCGATCGTCTCCGGCAGCGTCACAAACATGGCGATTGACGTCCGGGGCGGCGACACGTCGCAGAATGCGCCGCACGGCATCGGCGTCGCCTCGATCATCAAGTCCGACAAGTTCGGCATCGCGCCCGAGTGCACGCTCTACGCCTACAACGGGAGGGACTTCGTCGATGACATCAACGGACTTTGGTGGTGCTTCACGAACGGTTGCCGCGTCGTCAACTTCAGCGGCGGCTACACGCCGTTCGACTACACGGCGGAACAGCTTGCCTGGGCGACGGAGCAGATTCGCACGATGCTCGCGCAGGGACTGATCCTCGTGGCGGCCGGCGGCAACGCGCCGAACGAGACGCTGTCCTTCCCGCAGGACATCGACGGCGTGATCGACATCGCCGGCATCACGCGAACCCGCACGTCCGCCGGATTGAACGACAACTGGGCGAAGGACTTTGCCGCGTTCGGCGCCGACATCCCGCTCTACACGAGCGCCACGGGCTCGACCGGCGTGAACGGCGGCTCCTCCTTCGCCGCGCCGATGGCGACGGCGATCTGCGCGCTCTACCTGCAGCAGAACCCGGACCTCACGCGCGACGAGCTCTACGAGATTCTCAAGTCGACCTGCGTGAAGCTGTCCGACGGGCCCTCGAAGGTCTGGGGCCACGGCCTCCTCCAGGCGGGCCATGTTCCTGCGGACTACAAGACGCAGGCCCAGATCGACGCGGAGAAGGCATCGTACGTGAAGACGACCTCCGCGACGCTCTCGAACAACGGCCTTGCGCGAAACGAGACCTACGACCGCTACGAAATCAAGATGCACCCGGGCGAGACGCGCAAGCTCCGATACACGCTCGTTCCCGCGAACGCTTCGGACACCAACCTCTACTGGTATTGCGGCAACACGGTCGATTTCCGGCCCATCGAACTCGACCAGGTCCTGACGGTCCCGTCAACGACCGCGAAGGGGAAGTTCCTCGTCTACGAAGCGCGCAACCGCGAGCGCGAGACCATTTGCCGCCTGCGCGTCGACGTCGTCGCGCAGGGCGAAGAGAGCGATCCGGACCCGGAAACGTTTGAGCCGTTCGTGATCGCGGTCGCCACTCGCTGACCTTCGCGAGCTCCGCGGGGCCCCCGCCCCGCTCCGCCGCGAAGTCAGGACCACGCGGTGGTTTGGTTGGCGACAGCCCCAGGGGCTTCGCCTTGCTGAAGCGAGGCCCTGGTCCTGAGCGCCCGGCGAGCGGGGTTGGGGCCCCGCCTAGCTCGGGCGCTCCGCCGCGAAGTCTGGACCACGGGACCCGATGGGCTGGCGACAGCCCCAAGGGCTTCGCCTTGCTGAAGCGAGGCCCTGGTCCTGAGCGCCCGGCGAGCGGGGTTGGGGCCCCGCCTAGCTCGGGCGCTTTGCGGCCCGGGCGGCGCCGCGTCCGGCGGCTTCGCCGGTGGCCACGCAGACCGGGATCGAGCGCAGCGCGTCCCACGCGGTGCGGTCCCACGAGGCGCAGCGGCCGCAGGCGACCAGGTTCGCGGTGCGGGTCGCGGCGAGGCACCGCCACGGGACCTGCCAGACCGGCCCCGCGCGCCGCCAGTCGGGCGCGAGGCATACCATGTCCTCGAACGCGCGGTGGCGGTCCTCCTCCGTGAGCGAGTGCGCGGCAATGAGTCGCCGGGTCATCCGGAAGCACGGGAGGCTCGCGAGGTTGAGCGGCTGCACGTCGGCGTCCGGCCGCTCCGTGCGCAGCTTCGCCAGGTCCGCGCGCACGAGGTCGCGCGAGGCGAGCAGCTGCGCCGTGAGGTCCGCGGCGTCGTCGCCGCGGAAGAGCGGCCCGGGCG
>JAFPUX010000394.1 GCA_017413145.1 Kiritimatiellia bacterium
CGCGGCCGCGCCGGAACCCGCCGGTATCTTCGCGCCGTTCGGCGCGGCGGCGGGGCACGCGCTGTACGAGGCGTCCACGTCGATCCTGCCGCTCTTCGGGATGTTCCTGCTCTTCAAGCGGTTCCTGCTCAAGATGTCGATGCGGCAGGCGGCGCGGCTGGCCATCGGTTTCGGATGGGCGTTCGCGGGGTTGTTCACGTTCCTGCTCGGCGTGAACGGCGGCTTCATGCAAGCGGGCGCGGCGCTCGGCGAAGCGCTCGGCGCGAAGGCCGCGGCCGGCGGCGCGGGCGCGTGGGCGGTGATGCTCGGGACGGGCCTGGCGTTCGGCGCGGCGATCGTGTGCGCCGAGCCGGCTGTGTGGGTGCTGAGCGAACGCGTGGAGGAGATCACGGACGGCGCGATCCGGCGCCGCGCGCTGCTGGCGTTCCTCTCCGCGGCGACGGCGCTGGCGATCGGTCTGGCGATGTGGCGCGCCGTGGCGGGGTTCCCGCTGTGGTACCTGCTGCTGCCCGGCTACGCGCTCGCGTTCCTGCTGATGCTCCGGGCGCCGCCGCTCTTCACGGCGATCGCGTTCGACTCGGGCGGCGTGGCCTCCGGGCCGCTCACGTCGACCTTCGTGCTGTCCTTCGCGCTCGGCGCCGCGGCGCGCGGCGCGGGCGGCGGGAACGATTCCTTCGGCGTCATCGCGCTCGTGGCGATGATGCCGCTCGTCGCCCTGCAGCTGCTGGGCGTCCTCTACGATCGCGGCCGCCGCAGGGCGCTGTCCGCGCAACCGGCCCCGCCGACGGAAGGAGAGGCAACATGAACCGGAAACTAGTCGCCGCCATCGTCCCCGACGGAGCGGCCGCGGAAATCGACGCCGCGGCCCGCGCCGCGGGCGCGCAAGGCGGCACCGTCCTGCGCGGCCGCGGAACGGCCGCGAGCACCCTGCTGCAGCTGCTCGGCCTCGGCGGAAGCGCCAAGGAGATCTCGCTGCACGTCGTCCCGGGGCCCGCCGAGCCCCGCGTGGCGGACGCGATCCGCGCCGCCGCCGCGGCGCACAAGCCGCACTTCGGCGTCCTTTTCACCCTCGACGTGCCGCGGTTCGTCCGCGGCGGCGTCCCCGAACCGCCCCCCCTGGAGGAAGAACCCGTGAACACCGAACGAAACCACCGGCTCGTCGTCGCGATCGTCAACAAGGGCTACGCCGAAGACGCGATGGCCGCCGCCCGCAAAGCCGGGGCGCGCGGCGGAACCGTCCTGTCGGCCCACGGCACGGCCAAGCCGGACGACGCGACGTTCTTCGGCGTCCCGATCGTGCCGGAGAAGGACGTTCTGCTGGTCCTCGTGCCGGCCGGGACGGCCGACGCCGTGGTCGACGCCGTGCGCGACCTGCCCTGCCTCCGGGAAAAGGGCAGCGGCATCGTCTTCTGCGCGCCGGTCGAACGCTTCGCCCCGCTGGGCGGATAGGGAACGGCCGGCGGCGCGGGAAGCGCCGCCGGCCGTCCGGGCGGGAAAACGTCCGCGTCTACAGCGTGAAGATGGAGACGTTGTGCAGGCCGCTCTCGCGCAGCGCGTCGAGGCAGCGGACGAGAAGCCCGTGCGGCGACTTGCGCACGCAGTTGACGACGATCATCTTCTCCTTGTTGTTCTTCGCGGACTGCTTGAAGTAGTTCCGGAGGTTGTCCTCGGTGGCGCGCATGCCGTTGAACGTGTAGAAATACGGACCCGTGCTGTCGCCGATGCCGACGGTGGTCGGCTCGTCCGGCGTGTCCGCGGGGGTGTTCGAGGGCTGCGGGCGCAGGGCGTCCAGCGTGGAGAGGATGTCGGGCTGGTTCAGCGTGACGATGAAGAAGATCAGCAGCTGGAAGACGACGTCGATCATCGGCGTCATTTCGAGCTGCAGCTCGTCGCCCTTGTTCCGGTTCTTTTCCTTTTTCTTGGCCATGTCGTCCTCCTTGCGCTAGTCGATCGCGTGCGTGCGGGCGCGGTAGCGTTCGGCCGCGGGGCGGCTGCGGAACGTCGGGTTGCCCGGATGCGACGCCTTGTACTGGCGAGACGTCATTTTCGGGTTGGTGAGGAAGGCCTTCTGGGGATCGGTGCGGACGCCTTCGTCGCCCTGGATGGCGAGGAAGGTGACGCGGCCGATGCCCTCTTCGGAGCAGATGTCCATCACCTTGCTGATGTACTCGTGCCGGGCCATGCCGTCGCCGCGGATCCAGACCTCGAACGTGCCGCCCTGCCGCTTGATGCGGCGGCGCAGCGTCTGGCGGATGTTTTCCGGGGTGACGCGCATGCCCGAAACGGAGATGTCCCCCTTCTGGTTCACGTCGATGATGTAGGCCGAGGTGGTCGTGCCGGCCGCGTTGGCCTTGGCCTCCTTGGCGTCGCCGCCGTGGGCGGCGAGCTCGAGGCGGACCGTCTCGTCCTTGGCCTCGGCCATGTTCAACGTGACGACGAAGAAGATGATCAGCTGGAACACGACGTCGATCATCGGCGTCATGTTCACGTCGCATCCGCTTGAGTCGCGTTTCTTGCTCATGTGGGAATCCTTCCGCGGAGCGGGACTATTCCGCGACGACCTCGACGTTGCGGAGGTCCTTGATCAGCTCCATCGTGGTGGCCTCCATCTTGAGGATGATGCGGTTGGCCTTGCCGCGGTAGAAGTAGAAGCAGAGGACCGCGGGGATGGAGGTGATCAGGCCGCCGGCGGTCGTCCACAGGGCCTGGGAGATGTTGACGGCGAGCGCGCCCTGGTCCGGCGTGCCGCCGGCGCCGAGGTTGGCGAACGCCGCGATCATGCCTTGGACCGTTCCGAGCAGGCCGAGCGACGGGGCGATGTTCGCCGCGACGGAGAGCCACGCGAGGCGCTGCATGATGCGCTCGATCTCGAGGTCGGCGGCCGCGGAGATGGCCTCCTGAATGATGTCGAAGCCCTCTTCCACGTGCGTGAAGCCCGCGGAGAGGATGTTCGCCATCGGGGTGGGCTCGTTCTTGCAGAACTCGAGGGCCTTGACGACGTCGCCCTCCTTCATCGCGTTCTCGACGTTCGCGACGAGACCGGCCGGCATGATCTTGTCGGCGCGGACGAGGATGCCGCAGTCGATCGCGAGGTACAGGAAGAAGCCGAAGCACCCGAACAGGGCCATCCAGAGGAAGAACCCGAGGAAGCCGGAGCCGAAGAGCACCTGGACGAAGACGGCGTCGCCGCCCGACTTGACGGGAGCCTGCTGCTGGGAGTAGGCGGGGTTGGTTTCGATTTCGTCCTGGGCTTGCGCGGGGGCCGCGGAGAAGCAGAGGAGTCCTGCGAGCAGGAGGGAGGCGAGGATGGATTTCTTCATGGTTGGGGTTGGGGTTGGTTGAAGGGGTTGGGTGGTCTGGATGGTCAATTCATCGTTCTTCATTCGCGCCGCGCCGGCGGCGCGGCGGCGCTAGCCGCCGAGGAGCTTCCGGCCCCAAGTGGTGCGGGAATACTTGGAGCGGAGTTCGTCGCGCATGCGCTCGGCGTAGGAGTTCTGGCCGGCCTTTTCGAAGGCTTCGCCGGCGCGGTAGAGGGCTTCGGCGCGGGCTTCGTCCGGACCGCGGTAGAGCAGGACGGCGCGCAGGTAGCCGTCCTTGAGGGCGAGCTTGGTCTCGTTCTTCTTCATGAGGAGGTCGCCGCGGCGGATGCAGGCCATGATGGCGACGTTCGGGTCGGTCGAGGTGACGCCCTTGTCGAGCAGGGCCTGGGCTTCGGCGGTCTTGTTGGCGTCGAGCAGGGCCTGCCAGTAGGCGGGGGCCATGGCGGAGTTCCAGCCGGCGTCCTTGTTGCCGGTGAGGATCTTCTTGCAGGCGTCGACGGCGCCGTTGGGGTTGTTTTGGCGGAGGAAGCTTTCGGCGATGAGCTTCCCGGCTTCGCCGTCGTACTGGAGCATCTTGTAGCTGTTGGCGATCTGCTCGAGCTGGCCGCGGAGCTGGCCGGACGCGGCGCGGGGGTCGGCGGCGGCGCGCTTGGCGATGTCGGCCCAGCCCTTGGGCGGCTCGACGCGCATCTTGAGGATGGCGTCGGGCTTGACGCGGGTCTCGCGGACGGCCCCTTCGGCCTTGTAGGAGACGTTGTAGACCTTGTCGACGGGCAGCCAGCGGAGCTGGCAGGAGATGGGACGGCCTTCGGCGAGCGTGGCGCAGACGATCTGCGCGTTCACGTCGGCGCGGGCGGAGAGCGCGACGCCGAGAAGAAGGGCGAGCGCGGGAAGGATGTGTCGGGTTTTGGGAATCATGGTTGTTTCTCCGGTTGAAAGGGTTCTGGACGGACTTTATTCGGCGGGTTTCGGGGCGGGTTTCTTGACCTTCTTTTTCTTCTTGAGCGGCTTCTTGCCGCCGTCCGCGGCGGGTTTCTTCTCGGCGGCGGCGGGCTTTTCCTCCGCGGCGGGGGCGGCGGCTTCGTCCTCTTCGTCTTCGCCGTCCTCCGCGGCTTCCGCGGCGGGGGCGGCGGCGGCTTCGGCCTCTTCGGCGGCTTCGGCCGCGGGTTCGGTTTCTTCTTCCTCCGCTCCTTCGGCCGCGGGCTCCTCGTCCTCCGCGGCTTCGGGCGGAACGCCGGCTTCTTCGTCGGACATCACGTAGTCGTCGTCGATCGCCTCGCTGTCGGGCAGTTCCGTGGTGTCGAGCGTGTCGAAGAAGGACTCGCCGGACGCCTCGCCGGTGCGGATCACGACGTTGGCCTCGTTGAGAAGCGTGCGGATTTCCTGCGCGTGCTTGCCTTTCGGGAACGTCTTGAGGTACTCCTTGCACTCGTTGGCGACGTCGGCGTAGACGGACGAACCGTCGGAGTACTTCTTGAGGCGGGCGAGGGCGACGGGAGCACGGTACATCAGCTCGTCCTGCAACAGGAGGTAGCCGGGGTCGGCGATGTCCTTGCGGCGGGACATCCACAGCGTCTGGTAGTGGTCGGACGCCTTGGAGAGGTACTTGGCGGCGGCTTCCTCTCCCTTGAATCCGACCTCGGCCTTGGCCTGGGTGTCCATGATGGCGCCCTGGCGCAGCTTCAGGTCGAGTTGTTCGGTCGCGCCCTGTTTGTAGGGGCGGAGAGACTGGACCGCCTTGGTCGCCTGCTGGTAGAGACGGCCGCGTTCCTTGTCGTCGCGTTCGGTTGCGGCGGCGTTGACGGACGCCTCGGCGAGCATTTCGCTGGCGAAGACGAACTGCGAGGAACGCGGATTCTCCTCGACGAACTTCGCGAGGGCGGCCGCGGCGGCCTTCCAGTCCTTGCGGGCCATGAGGATCTGGACCTGGCCGATGGCGATCTGCGAGCGCAGGACGCGGCCGGCGTCGCCTTCCGGGGCGGCGGCGAGCGCGGCCTTGAAGCCCTGTTCGGCCTCGTTGTAGGCGCGCGCGCCGAGAAGTTCCTGGGCGGCGGTGTTGAGCTGCGTGGCGGAGTACTTGCCGCCGGGCGAGGCGAACATCTCCTTGAACTTGGCGATGCCCTGCGTGGTGTACCCCAGGTCGATCAGGCTCTTGCCCTGGAGGAAGAGAGCGTTTCGGGCCTCTTCGGAGGAGCCGAACTCCTTGGAGAGGCGGGCGAAGTAGTCCGACGCCTTCTTGGTGTTGGCTTCCTGTTCCGCGTCGTTCTCCGCCTTGAGCGTGGTGTAGAGCGTGCCGAGCTGGAGCAGGACGCGCGGGAGGACGGACTTGGCCTGTTCGGCCTTCTCGGCGTCGTCGCCGGCCTCCTCGTAGATGGCGATGATCTTCTCGTAGCTCTCGATCGCCTGGCGCTTGAACTCGGCTTCCTGGGCCTTGGGCTCGTGGAGCGAGGACAGGCAGAAGGCGCGGTCGAAGTAGCAGTGCTCCAGGACGGTGTCGTTGAACTTCCTCTCCTGCGCGTTCGCCTCGTATTTGACGCGCTCCTTCGGATCGGCGAGGATGTCGATCAGCGGCTTGATCTGCTTGTTGAGGAGCGACTGGATCTTCTTGCCGGCGGCGAGCAGGTCCTTGCGGGCCTTTTCGGCGCGGGCGGCGGCTTCTTCCTCCGTTTCGCCCGCGACGGGTTTGGCGGCTTCGATCTGGGCGAAGGACGCCTCGCGCAGCTCGGCCACGGCCTTGTCGCGCAGCATGTTCGCGAGCGAGTAGCGGGCCCCGATGAGCTCGTTGCCGGGCTTTTCCTTCTTCATCACGCGCGCGAGGTAGTTGGTGCGCGCCGCGAATTCGAGCTCGTATTCGCCCTTCTGCTTGTAGCAGTCGGCCAGGTAGCGGTGCGCGGCGAAGGAGTTCGGATGCTTGGCGTACTTGTCGACCATGATGTCGAGGTACTCGATCGCGCCGTCGAGGTCCGGCGGATCGGCCCTGTAGCGGTTCAGGGCCTCGAACATGACGCTGCTGGCGGCCTGCGGGTGGTTCGGGTAGAGCCGGAAGTAGAGAGACATCGCTTCGCGCGAGAGGTCGGCCTTGCCGTGGGCCGCGTAGAACTGCGAGAGGGTGCGGAGCTTGTTGCCGGCCTGGATCATCCCTTTCTTCGGGAAGCGCGAGAAGTGCTCGGCGATGTGGCCCAGGATCGCGCCGCTGTAGAGTTCGTAGTACTCGGCGTTGGCTTCGTCCGTCTCGCCCAGCTCGATCGCGGCCTTGGCCATGTTTTCCAGGCCGATGAGCGAGGACGGGATTTCGTCCGGGAACGAGCCGAGGACGGTCTGGTACGTCTTCATCGCCTCGGCGAACTGGTTCTGGTTGTAGAGGACGCCGGCGTTCTGGAACTGCTTCACGGCCACGTCGTGGCGCTGCTTGGGCGTGAGCGGGTTCTGCACCTCGAATCCGAGATCGTCCAGGATCTTGGCGCATTCCTCCGAACGGGACATCGCCTCGCCGGCCCACGAGAACGAGGGGTACTGCACGTACACGTTCACGAAGTGCTCCATCGCGTCGAGCAGAAGGTCGGCCGCGGCGTCTTCCTCCTTGCTGCGGGGCTTGGCGGCCTGGAGGCGCTTCTTCGCCTCGTCCATGAACATCGAGCCGAGCAGGTAGCGGCATTCCGCGAGCGGGCTCAGGTGCATGAAGTCCTGCCCCTCCTGCTCGCTGAAATCGCGCAGCTGCTCGTCCATGTCGACGAGCTGGTCCATGTAGTCGTCCACCAGGCTCTTCGCGCCGTCCACGTTGCCCTGCGCCATGCGGATGTGCGCCATGAGGGCGACGGACCGGCCGAACCAGATGTCCTGCTGCCACATGAGCTTGTTGATCACGTTCTGCGCGGTCTGGAGCATGCCGGTGTCGACGGTCTTGCCGGACTCGGCGACCTTCACCAGCAGCTGCGCGTGCTCGAACGTGAACATGCGCTTGGTGTCGGGCTGGATGCCTTCGATGTCCGGCAGTTTCGAATAGACGGGGATCGCGTCCCTGTCCTTGCCGAGCATGCAAAGCATCTGGGCGTACTTGTAGATCGAGTTGGCGTACATCTCGCCGAGCGCCGGATCCGGCTTGGAACCGTACTTGTCGAACAGGCCCTTGTAGATGCCGAGCGCCTCGGGGTATTTGCCGTAGGCGTAGAGGTAGTCGGCCATCGTGAGCTTCATGCCCCAGACTTCGGCGGAATCCTTGTTGGGTTCGGCGGCGATGATCTTCTGGGCCTCTTCGAACCGGCCGAGCAGGAGCAGCTGCTCGAGCTTCTTGATCTTGAGGATCACGCGCGCTTCGGGGAACTTGACCTCGACGTCCCGGATCGCCAGCTCGGCGTACTCCGGGAAACCGGCCTGGTTGAGCGCGGTGATGTAGTTGAGCTCGACCCCGAGCTCGGGGTTGGCGCGGACGAGCGCCGCGGCGGTCTGCGCGCGGGCGGCGCACGGCAGCGCCATCAGCGCCGCGAGCGCCGCGCCGGCGAGGACGCGGGACGAAAGGATGCGGTTCGGTTTGGTGGACATGCTGGTTCCCTTCGGAAGACGGGAGGCGGCCGCGGGAGGAAAAGCGCCTCCCAAGGTCGCGGAACACTGGAATCTTACCACAACCGCCGCGCGGGCGCAAGCGGTTTCCCGTTTCAGGGTTCGGACGGGGCCACGTGCGGCCGCAGGACGCGCACTTTGAGCCTGCCCAGTTCGGTTTCGAGACGGGCGAACGTCGCGTCGTCCGGACAGACGCCCACGATGGCGCCGCCCGAACCGGTGAACTTCGCGCTCGCGCCGCACGCGCGGGCCGCGCGAACCATGCGCAGGTTCTCTTCGGAAACGTGGGAGACCTCCGCGCGCTTGTCGAAGTTGGCGTCCATCAGCTCGGAGAGGCGCTTGTGGTCGCCGCGTTCGAGGCAGCCGCGCGCCTCCTCCGTGATGTCCGCCCAGAACGACATCGCGTCCACGACCGCCTTGTCGCCCGCGTTGTAGCGCGCCTTGAGGCTGTTGTGGTAGACGCTGGACGCCTCCGAGAGGTCCGTCCGGTAGGCGACGTACAGCGGCGGCAGCAGAGCCGGATCGAGCGGCACGTAGTCGCCCCATCCGCGGCCCTCGAGGAGCTTGCGGTCGAAGTCCATGTAGACCAGCCCGCCGTAGACCTGGATCACGCGGTCCTGCAGGCCCGCCGCGATGCCGAGCTCCTTCTCTTCCGTCGCGCGGATGATGTTCGCCAGCTCCGGCTTCGGGATCGAGACGCCGTAGAACGTCATCAGCGCCCGGTAGGCCGCCGTCACGATCGCCGACGAGCCGGCCATGCCGACCAAACCCGGAATCGTGGACTCGCACCGGACCGTGAAGTTGCGCCGGTCGAGACGGATCCCGTTGCGCTGCGCGTAGGCGTGGAACGTCTTGATAGCCGCCTTGAGCAGGCGCACGCCGCCGTAGTAGCCGAACAGGCTCACGTCCTCGGCCAGAGCGTCGATCGACTCGTAGCGCAGGCCGTCGCGGCGCGTCGGAAGGATCGTCAGGTCCGGCGATTCCCAGAGCGTCACTTCCGCCTTGAAGTCGGAAAACGCGAACGAGATGGTCTTGCCGAAATAGCCGTCGGACGGGTTGCCGATCAGCGCGGCGCGGGCGGGGGCGGAGGTACGGATGATCATGGGGAAGTGACGAGTGACGGGTGACGAGTGACGACAGTCCGGGTCGCTAGGCGATCAGACCCGCGACGGCGGAGCCGATCATCGGCGCGTCTTCGACGAAGACGGTTTCGAAATGCACGCCGCGCGGACCGAGGATGTCGCGCAGCCCCTGCTCGACGCGGCTCTTGAACATCGCGGTGCGCGTCTTGTAGTACGTCGAACCGTCGATCGTCACGCACACCGGGTGCAGCGGGTCGCGCCCGGCGCCGCTCCGGAGGACCGCCGCCGCGACGTTGGCCGCTGTGAGCGCGGCCGCGCGCAGGAACAGCGGTTCGCCCACGGCCAGCAGCGTGCGGCGGTCGTCGTCCGTCAGCGGGATCGCCGCCAGCGCCCCGGTCTTGAGGAACGGGTTGGCGGTGAAGTCGTCGAAGTCCTTCGTGGTGAGCGCGGGCAGCGCGAGCAGCGCGGCGGCGGCGGCCGGCGAGAAGAGCCCGTCCTCCGCGGCGGCCTTGAGCGCCTCGAGGCCGACGTCGCCGATGTAGGCGCCGGAAATCATCTTCTCGAAGAGGCCCTCGTCCGGGTTCTTCCAGCGCTTCGCCGCGCGGCGGTCGAAGTCCGAGCGCGGAGCGCCGTCGAACGCGCCGCTCTCGACGTTCACGATCATCGACCCGGCCGGGTCGAGCCCCGCGACCTTGCCGATGCGCGCGTTGCGCTCGATGTAGGCCGTGTTCGTGCCCGTCCCGAGGATGAAGCCGACGTAGGACGAGTACCGCCGCGAAATCCCGGCGGTCTTGCCCGCGAGCAGCGTCGCGGTCGTGTCGTTGAGGACGCGCAGCGCGAGCCGGCGGCCCGTCTTGGCGAAGAGCGCCTCCGAGATGCGCGAGCCGACGCGCGTCCCGACGACCTCGGGCGCGTCGATCTGCTTGCTCCAGCGCAGGAGCTTCCCGTCCAGGTCCGGGTAGATTTCGGTCGGGTACGAGAAGCAGAACCCGACGGCCTCCGCGCGCTGGCAGACGGGCACGAGGAACTGCGCGAACGTCTCGAAGAAGTCGTCGGCCCCGAGGGCGACGCCGTTCGTGCCGGGCATCTTGTACTTCTGGAAATCCTCGACGCGCGGCTTGCCGGCCTTGTCGAACCAGACGACGGCCACGCGCAGGTTGGTGCCGCCGGCGTCGAGAACGATCACGGGCGACTCGGTCGGGACTTCGCGGGACGTGTCCAGGTACGCGGGCAGCATCGCGAGGGAGGACGGGCGGCCGGCGAGGCCCGCGTCCATCTGGCGGTCGAACTCCGCGAGGAGGGCGTCCGCGTCGACGGACGAGGAAAAATCGTGCTTCCGGAAGAATTCGGGGAGGGTCATTGCGTCGTTCTCCATTCGGTTGCCTTCGGGGCGTTCGGGGACTGCGTCCTTTGGTCGGGCGTTCGGGGATTGCATCCTCTGTCGGGCTCGGGATGGATCTCCCCGGCGTTCGGGGCGGATGTCCCCGGCCGGATCGTTCCCCCGGCGGCGTCCGTCATTCTACCGCACCCCCGCCCCCGCGCGCAAGCCCCATGTTCGCCGCCTTCTTCTCCGCCATTTTGCAACCCCGCATTCGCCCAATCGCACCGTGGATGATTTTTGGGTTTCCGCCCCTTCCGCGCAGTTCAGCATCCCGGCGCAGGTCACTTTCCCACGCAGAACCGGCCGAAGACTGCGTCCAGCAGCTCTTCGGTGTACGTTCGGCCCGTCACCGAACCGAGCGCTTCCGCCGCGGCGCGCAGATGCGCGGCCGCGGGAGCGGCCGCCTCCTCCCCGCGCGCCAAGTACAGGTTGCGGGCTTCGTCGAGCGAAGAAAGCGCCGACAACAGCAGTGCGCGGTGACGGGCGTTGACCGCCGCCCCCTGCCCTTCCGCGCCCGCGGGCTCCGCGCCGATCCGGTCCAGGATCGCCGCCTTGAGCGCGTCGAGTCCTTCGCCCGTGACGGCGCTGACGCGCACCGCGCCGGGCGGGAGGTCCGCCGGCGCGTCCGTCCGGTCGCACTGCGAAAACACGAGGAGCGTCCGCGGTCCCGGAGCCGGGGGCGGCGTTTCGCCCGGCGGGACGAGCCGCAGTTCCAGGTCGGCGCCGGCGGCCAGGTCGCGGGCGCGGCGAATGCCGTTCCGCTCGACCTCGCTGGCCCCTTCGCGGAGGCCGGCCGTGTCGGCGAGCCGGACGGGGACGCCCTCCAGCACGAGCCCTTCTTCGATGCTGTCGCGCGTCGTGCCGGGTTCGGCCGCCGTGATGGCGCGGTCGGCGCCGAGGAGCGCGTTGAAGAGCGTCGACTTGCCCGCGTTGGGCGGACCGGATAGGACCACGAGAGCGCCTTCGCGCAGGAGACGCCCCTCGCGGAACGTGTCCGCCAGCGCGGCGAGATCCGCGCGGACGGCGTCGGCGCGGGCGGCGAACCGTTCCGGCGGAAGTAGACCGGGCATTTCCTCTTCGGTGAAGTCGAGCGTCGCTTCCACGTCCGCGCACAGCGCGAGAAGGGCGTCGTAGGCGGCGTCCGTTCGCCGTCCGAGCGAACCGGCGAGCTGTTCGGCGGCCGCGCGGGCCGCGCGGTCGCTCTGCGCGGCCACCAGGTCCATCACGGCCTCCGCGCGGTCGAGCGGCAGGCGTCCGTTGAGGAACGCGCGCCGGGAGAATTCGCCGGGGCCGGCCGGCGCGGCGCCCGCCGC
>JAFPUX010000395.1 GCA_017413145.1 Kiritimatiellia bacterium
GCCGAGCAGGCCGCGCTGCGGTCGCTCGAACGGCGCGGCCTGGCGCGCGAAATGCCCGCCCCGCCCCCGACGCTTTCCCCCGCGGCCGCCGCGGCGGCCGCCGCCGGGGGCCGGTCCGTCGAGCCCCCGCCCCAGCCGCTCTTCCTGCCGAACCTCGTCGGCGAAACGGCCGTCCTGAACTTCCTCGCCACCACCGTCCCCACGCTCCGGCGCGACGGCTGGAAGGTCGTCCTGCGGGAAGCGCTGCAGACCTACCGCCAGTCCCTGCCGATCGTCGCGCCGCGCGTCGCGATCGACCCCGGGACCGAGCCCGGCTCGTTCCGCGTCAGCTACGTCCTCGAGACGGCGGACGGCTCGGTGCGCCTCACCGACGAGGAGGCGGCCTCGCTCCCGAAACCCGTCCGCTCCGCCGGCCGCGGCCGCGCCGCCGCGGCCAAGCCGCCGCCGCAGGATTCGTTCGTGATGCGCAACGGTTCGCCGATCCTCTTCGACCGGACCGCGCTGGAAAGCCTCAAGGGCATTCTCGCCGAATGTTCGACCTCGCGCAAGCAGCCGAAGGCCTCGCCGGACGACCCGCTGCAGCTCTCTTCCAACTACACGCACTTCGTCAAGGCCTCGCTCGACGCGCTCGCCTCTTCCGGCGTCACCATCGAGCGCGCGCCGGAGGACTGGCTCCGCGCCGCCGACATCGGCCTCGCCCTGCGCGAGCTCAAGCCCGCCCCGCTCGGCGAACCCGTGAAGTCGCTGCTCCGCCCCTACCAGACGGTCGGCGTGGCGTGGCTGCGCTCGCTCGAGGCGAAGGCCCAGGCCGGCATCCTCGCGGACGAAATGGGCCTCGGCAAGACGATCCAGACGCTCGCCTGGCTCTCGCTGCAGCGCGTCCGCGGCGAGAAGGCGCCCGCGATCGTCGTGTGCCCCACCTCGCTCGTCGGGAACTGGGAGCACGAGGCGCGCCACTTCGTGCCGGACATGAAGGCGATCGTCCTCTCCGGCGCGCAGCGCCGCGAGGACTTCGACAAGATCCCGGACGCGGACCTCGCGATCACGAGCTACGCGCTCATGCGCCGCGACATCGAGGAGTACCGCAAGTTCCGCTTCTCCGCGGTCGTCCTCGACGAGGCGCAGAACATCAAGAACCAGAACACGCAGAACGCGCGCTCGGTCAAGATGCTCGACCCGTCGGCCGCGCGGCTCGTCGTCACCGGCACGCCGATCGAGAACTCCGTCTCCGACCTCTGGAGCATCATGGACTTCCTCATGCCCGGCTACCTCGGGCACTACGAGACGTTCAAGCGCGCCTACGAGGAACCGCTGCTGGGCGACGCGAATTCGGAGGAGTACCAGGACGCCGCGCGCCGCCTCCGCGACAAGCTCGCGCCGTTCCTCCTGCGCCGCCTCAAGCGCCAGGTCGCCAAGGACCTCCCGCCCAAGGTCGTCCAGATCGGCTGGTGCCGCCTGAGCGACGAGCAGCGCCGCGTCTACAACAAGATCCTGGACGAGTCGCGGATGCAGGTCACGGGCTCCGTCAAGAGCGTCGGCTTCGAGAAGTCCCGCATGCTCATCCTCACGGTGCTGCTGCGCCTGCGCCAGGTCTGCTGCCACCTCGCGCTGCTCGGCAAGGAGAACCCGATCCCGGACGCCGAGAACCCCTCCGGCAAGCTCGACCACCTGCTGGACCTGCTCGAGCGCGCCATCAGCGGCGGCCACCGCACGCTCGTCTTCTCGCAGTTCGTGGAGATGCTCCACATCATCCGCGACGAGCTGCAGAAGCGCAAGATCCCGTTCTGCTACCTGGACGGCTCGTCCAAGGACCGCATGGAGTCGGTGCAGCGCTTCAACACGGACGAATCGGTCCCCGTGTTCCTCATTTCGCTCAAGGCGGGCGGCACGGGCCTGAACCTCACCGGCGCGGACGAAGTCATCCACGTCGACCCCTGGTGGAACCCGGCGGTCGAGGAGCAGGCCACCGACCGCGCGCACCGCATCGGCCAGAAGAACACCGTCCACTCGGTCCGCCTCATCACGTCCGACACGATCGAGGAGCGCGTCCTGCAGATGCAGCGCCGCAAGCGCGCCATCATCAATTCCACCGTCGAGACCGGCGACGAGCAGACCCTCTCCAAGCTCACCTGGGCCGACGTCCAGAAGCTCCTCGACATCGAATAGCCCCGCACGCCCGGCTCCCGCGCGGGAACGGCGCTCGAAAGGAACGACCCGTGAAAGTCCTGCTGCAACGCGTTTCGGAAGCCGCCGTCCGGATCGGCGGCGAAACCGCCGGCGCCGTCGGGCGCGGATACATGGCCCTCGTCGGCTGCCGCGCCGGCGACACGGCCGAGGACTGCGACCGGCTCGCCGTCCGCACCGCGAACCTGCGCGTCTTCGAAGACGACGCGGGCCGCATGAACCGCTCCGTTGTCGACGTCGGCGGCGCAGTTCTCGCGATCTCCCAGTTCACGCTCTACGCCGACACGCGCAAGGGCAACCGCCCGAGCTTCGTCGAAGCCGGCGACCCGGCCGAGGCGGAGCTGCTCTACGAGCGCTTCCTCGCCGACCTGCGCTCGCTGCTCGGCCCGGACCGCGTCGCGCAGGGGCGCTTCGGCGCGGACATGAAGGTCTCGCTCGTGAACGACGGCCCGTGCACGATCGAGCTCAAGAGCGAAGTCGCGCTCCGCCCCACCCCGGCGCCGCGCCCGCGCCTGCCGCTGCCGGCGCTCTCGCTCGTCCCCGTCGAAACGGACGCGCAGATCGCCGAGGCGCGCACGGTCGCGGAGAAGACGTGGCCGCGCACCTACGCGGGAATCATCCCGGACGCGCAGATTCCCTACATGATCGAACGGATGTACGCGCCCGAGGCGATCCGGCGCGACACGGCGGAGGGGACGCCGTTCTTCCTCGTGAAGGCGGACGGCCGCACGGCGGGCGTCTGCTCCGCCGACCTCGGAAAGCGCGACGCGGACGGCGCGGCGGAACTCCACAAGCTCTACGTGCTGCCCCAATATTGGAGCCGAGGCGTCGGGCACTGGGTCCTCGACGAACTTTCGCGCCGCTGCCGCGAGGCGGGCGCGGCGAGCGTGTGGCTGCGCGTGAACAAGCGCAACGAACGCGCGCAGAAGGCCTACAAGGCGGCGGGATTCGCGAAGAAACGCGCCGTGTGCACCGACATCGGCGGCGGCTTCGTCATGGACGACTTCGTCTACCGCCGGACGTTCTAGAACCCGAACGACAGCCCGTCGTACGCGGGCTGCACGGGCGCGGGGAAGCGCGCGAGCAGGTCGGCGTGGAGCACGTCGTGCCCGACGTGGATCACGTACGGCCGCGGCGAGCCGCTCGCGAGCAGCGCGTCGATTGCGCCGGCGAACGTGAGGTGCGCCGAATGCGGGCGGTCGCGCAGGCCGTCGAGGAGCACCGCGTCCGCGCCGCGCATCATGTCCGCGAGCGCGGGCGTCACTTCGCTGCAGTCGCTTGCGACGACGAGCCGGCGCGGGCCGGCGGCGACCTCGACCGCGGTCGCGGTCGACGGCCCGTGCGGGACGTCGAGCAGGCGCACGCGGAACGGGCCGCATTCGAACGGCTCCTCCCCTTCCTCCCGGAAATCGATCTTCGCGCGGTACATGCCGGCCTGCTCGGGCGGCGGGTTCACGAGGTAGCCGAAGATGCGTTCGATGCCGCGCATCGCCCAGGGCCGCGCGTGCAGAGAAATGGAACCGCCCTGGATCGTGTTGAAGCGGCGCAGGTCGTCGAGCCCCAGCACGTGGTCCGCGTGGCAGTGCGTCACGACCACCGCGTCCACGCGCCCGAAGCGGTGGCGCAGCGCCTGCTCGCGGAAATCGGGCGAGACGTCGATCTGCAGGCCGAAGCCCTCGCACGCCACGTGCACGCCGCAGCGCGAGCGGCGGTCGCGCGGGTCGGGCGAGAGGCACGTCGGGCACGAGCAGCCGACGACCGGCACGCCCGTGCTCGTCCCCGAACCGAGGACCGTGGCGACGGCTGGACCCGGCTCCCGCACCGCTAGAGCCCCCATCCGAGCGAGAGCTCCTCGCCGCGCCGCGGCGGCGGCGCCGGCTCCGGCTCGTCCCCGAACCGCCCCCGGCGCGGTTTCGTCCCCCACGCGATCCCGAGCAGGAGCCCGCCCGCGACGAGCGACGCGACGAGGTTCGACCCGCCGTAGCTCAGGAACGGCAGCGCGAGGCCCTTCGTCGGAAACGCGCCCGTCACGACGCCGACGTTCACCGCGCCCGACAGGCACAGGTGCAGCGACAGCCCGAGAGCCAGCAGCCGCACGCGCGGATCCTCCGCGAGGAACGCCACGCGGAAGCCCGCGACGGCCATCGCGAAGAAGACGAGCAGGCACGGCAGCGTCGCCGCCAGGCCCATCTCCTCGCCGACCATCGCGAGGATGAAGTCCGTGTGGTTCTCCGGCAGGTAGCTGTGCTTGAGCAGGCTGTTGCCCAGGCCCACGCCCGTCGCGCCGCCGGCCGCGAACGCCGTCAGGCCCATCTCGAGCTGGTAGGCGTCCTGGTCGCGCGCGGCCCGGCCGCCGGCGGACGCCGCCTGTTCCGTCCGGTCCCCGCCGCCGAAAACCGACGTGATGCGGCTCATGCGCTCCGGATCGTGCGCGACGTAGACGCCGAGCGCGACCGCGGCGAGCGCGCCGAGGACGAAGAGGTAGCGCAGGCGCACGCCGGACACGAAGAGGAGCGCGCCGTTCACGGCGAGGAGCATCACGGTGGACCCCAGGTCCGGCTCGACCATGAGGCCGAGGACGAGGACGCCGATCCACGCGGCCGGAACGAGCGCCGAGCGGACGAACCGCCGCTTGTCCAGCGCCGGGTCGCCGACCCACCACGCCGTGACGAGGATCGCGGCGATCTTGACGAACTCGGACGGCTGCACGCCGACCGGCCCGAGCCGCACCCAGCGCGCCGAGCCCTTGTTCGCCACGCCGATGCCCGGCAGGTGCACCGCGACGAGGCCCGCCAGCGCGAGCAGCGCGGCGGCGGCGACGACTTCGCGCCGGAACCAGAACGACGGCGGCACGCGCGCCGCGGCGACCGCGAGGACCAGCCCCGCGACCGCGAAAACGAGCTGCAGCAGGAAGAGCCGGTTCGCGCTGCCGTGGATGCGGAGGCTCTGCACGTCGCCGACGCTGGCGATCGCGACGAGCCCCACGGCCGTCAGCAGGAACATGCCGACGCAGATGACGATGCCGGCGGCTTTCATGCGCCCTCCGTCAGGGCGCGACGGCCGAAACGTCGGGGATGAGCAGGACCGTGCCCGGATCGAGCTTCGTGGCCGTCTTCGGCAGGTCGTTCAGTTCGCGCAGTTTCGCGAGCGGGACCTTGAAGCGCGCCGTGAGGTGGTAGAGGTTCTCGCCTTCCTTCACGGTGTAGTACTTGAAGCCCTCGGGCGCGGCCTTGGCGGCGTCGCCCGCCGCGTTCTTCGCGGTCTGCACGGCTTCTTCGACCGCCTTCGCGGCCGTTTCCTTCTTCTCCTCGGCCTGCGAACGCGCGTCCGAGAGCGAAAGCCCGTCGAGCAGGTCTTCGAGCGACTTGTCGGTCCCCGCCACGGGCACCTGGTCGAGCGGCACCGACGCGTCCTGCGGCTTCGGCTGCTGCTGCTGCTGCGCGACGACCGGCTGGACGGCGGGTTCCGCCGGCTTGTCCGTTTTCGGCGTCTTCGGCGTCTTCGTCGTCTTGACGGGTTTCGCCGGCGCGTCGGCCGGCTGCTTCGCCGGCTGCGCGGTCGGAGCGGCCGTCGGCTGCGCCGCCGGCGCCGCGGCGTCCTTCTTCAGCACGAGCGCGCGGCCGGCGCGGATCGCGTTCGGATTGTCGATGCCGTTGTTCTTCATCAGCGTCGCCACCGGGACGCCCGTCTTCGCGCTGATGCCGAGCAGCGTGTCGCCGGGCTGCACGACGTATGCGTTCGGGTCGTTCGACGCGGCGGGATGCGACGGCGTGCGGACCGCGGGCCCGGGCTTGAGCGCTTCCTGCCCGGCCCACACCTTGACCGTCGAGCCCTCGCGGAGCTTGTTCGCCTGCTCCAGCGTCATGCCGTTCGTCTCGAGAAACTCCTTGAGCGTCATGCCGTGCGAATTCGCGATGCGGCCCGCGACGTCGCCGCGCTTGACCTTGTAGGTCTCGAACGCCGGAGCGGCGGACGCCGCGGCGGGCGCCGGCGCGGGAGAGGGCGCCGCGACGGGGGCGGACGTTGCGGCCGGCGCC
>JAFPUX010000396.1 GCA_017413145.1 Kiritimatiellia bacterium
CCCTCGAAGAAGAGGCCGAACAGGAGAAACAGGAGGCCGCGTCGTGAGCAGCCCCGCCCCCGTCTGGCTCGACGACCTCGTCCGCGAGTTCGGCCGCTCGGCCGGTCTCTCGGACTTCGCGCTCAACGACCGCGGCGCCGCCGCGGTCACGTTCGAGACCGGCGCGCAGCTGCGCTTCGAGTACGCCTTCGAGTCGCTCGTCGTGGCACTGTCCATACCCTACCCCGCGTCCGACCCCGCCGCCGCGCGCCGCCTCCTCGCCGCCGCGCACCCCGGCGCCCGCCCCGGCTTCAAGCTCCGCGCCGGCCTCCTCGAAAAGAGCGGCCGCGCGATCCGCGCCCCGCGCGTCCCGGAGCGCGAAATGACGCTCCCCGCCGTGAACGCCGCCTTCTCCGCGCTGTGGCGCATCGCCGAAGACCTCGCCGGAGGGCCCGCCTGATGGAAGTCTCCCGCACCACCCACGCCCTCACGTTCAACACCGGCGTGAGCAACGCCGAGTGGACTTCCGGCGTCGTCGGCCAGACCCCCGTCCAGACCCAGCAGGCGCTCCTGCCCGGCTCCACCACCGTCACCGCCGCGCTCGACGAGGTCTTCCCGGAGGCGCGCACCGCCGCGAACGACATCTTCGCCGCGCTCGTCGCCGGCACCGGCCCCGCGCTCCGCACGCCGGGCGGCTTCAACGCCGCCGCGCGCCAGACGCTCCGCAACCTCCGCGGCCGCAAGGGCCCCGCCGCCGCCCGCGCCGCCCGCGAGCTCGCGGCGCTCCTCGCCGACACCGAGCTCTTCGAATCCTACCGCGCCGCCCTTCTCGAGACCTGACCTTTTCCCCGATGCCCCGCACCCCCGCACAAGCGAAGATCGCCCCCGCCGTTCTCCCGAAGGAATACGGCGCGTGGATCGCCGCGGTTTCCGGCGACTACCGCCGTTCGCAGATCAAGGCGGCCCTGTCGGTCAATGTCGAGATGCTCCGCTTCTACTGGCGGCTTGGCGCCGACATCCGCCGCCGCGAGAAGGACCAGCCGTGGGGCAGCAAGTTCATGCAGCGCCTTTCCGCCGACCTTCGCCGCGAGAATCCGGACGCGAGCTGCTTCTCGGTCACGAACCTTCGTTACATCCGCTATTTCAACGAGTTGTATTCATCGTTTCCAATTTGTCAGCAACTTGCCGACAAATTTGAAAAAGGCGTGATTTGTCGGCAGACTGCTGACAAATCTCCGTCGCGAATCTCCGGGTCGGTCGACGCCGCCCTTCCCGACGACATCTTCCGAATCCCCTGGGGTCATCATCAGAAGCTGATCGACAAGTTCCTCGCCCGTCCGGAGATCGCGCTCTTCTACGTCCGCGAGACGCTCCGCAACAACTGGAGCCGCTCCGCGCTCGAACACTGGATCGCCGCGGGGCTGCACCTCCGCCAGGGCCGGGCCGTCACGAACTTCCGGACCGTCCTCCCTCCGCCGGACGGCGACCTCGCCGACGAGATGCTGAAGGACCCCTACGACTTCAGCTTCGTGCCGTTCGCGCAGCGGTATCGCGAGCAGGAGCTCAAGGCGGCGCTCCTCGCCAACATCGAAAGCTATCTGCTGGAGCTGGGCCAGGGCTTCTCCTTCCTCGGACGCGAGTTCAAGCTCCGGATGGGGAGCGAGACCCGGGCGGCCGACATGGTCTTCTACAACCTCGTCCGGCGCTGCTATGTCGTGGTCGAAGTGAAAGTCCGCAAGTTCGAGCCGGCCGACATCGGACAGCTCGGCGCCTACATGGTCGCCGTGAACCGGCAGCTCAAGCGCGCCGACGACACCCCGACCATCGGCCTGCTCATCTGCAGCGAGCGGGACCGCGTTACCGCGCAGTATGCGCTCGAGTCGTCCACGCAGCCGATCGGCGTCGCCGAGTATACGCTCGAGAAGTTCGTGCCGGACGAGTTCCGGAGCGCCCTGCCGCCGGTCGAGGAAATCGAGGAGGAACTCACCCGCGGGCTCCGCGCGCTTCCGCCGCCACAACGACCCAAACGGAAATCGCGGGGCAGAACGCCCGCCGCCACCCCGCCACGCGAAGGGAACCGCCAATGAAACGCCTCGCATTCCTGCTCCCGCTCCTCGCCCTCGCCGTGGCGCCCTGCCTCGCGCAGGACCCCGCCACGAACGCGCCCGCCGCGCCGGCGCGCGGCTCGCTCGACCCCGCGACGTTCTTCCCGGAACCGCTCGCCGGGCTCCGGCTGGGCGTCTCGTGGGACGAAACGGTTTCGGCCCGGACGAATCTCTTCGTCGAAGACGCTCTGGAAAAAGTTCCCGCGTCCCTCGTCAGAGACCGCGACCACCGGAGGTTCGCCGAGGAGTCCTTCGCCGGTCGCTGGTTCGACAAGGCCGAATACCATTTCGCCTTGATGTTGGACGGCGCGGAGGAACTCGCTTCGGTCAGCCTCTTCACGCCCATCGACGGAACCGATGTCCCCTTCGATGACATCGTCGCCGAAACGGTCGCCCGGCTCGGCCAGCCGCTCGACCGGAAAACCGTCTACCAGATGTCTGCCGGCTCCGACGTCCGCATCTGGGCGGACAAGGATTTCGTCATTCTGCTCGCTCGCATCTTCCGCGCGTTCGGCTCCGCCCCCAAGAACACCAAGGCATGCCTCCAGGTCTCCCGTCGCGAAGCTCTGCGCTGGGGGGACGAAACGTTCCTTCGCAATCTGCTCGATCCGACCTTCAAGACAACCCCGGAAACGCCGCTGTTCGTCTCCCCGGATCTTCCCGCCGGCGAAACGGTCGTCCGCGCCCACGTCCAGCTCAAAATCGGGAAGGGCGCCCGGGGCGAATCGGTTCCGACCGAGCTTTGCGAGGAGCTTCTTTCCCGCCTGGAGGGATATCGCGAGTTCAAGGTCCGGGTCGTACCGCTGGACGGAGGCGAACCCCTCTCCGTGAAGGAGGGAGCCATCACGTTCGTCCTCAAGACGGCGGACCGATGGCCGGTCTTCGCCGTGTCCTCGGACGCCGCCCTGATCGGCGAGCCCGAATCCCCCGTCGGCTACGTCGTTCCCGAGGAGCGCCGCCCGGAAATCCTCGACGTTCTCGGCAAAATCAAGGCCGCCGCGTCTTCCTCCGCCGCCCCCGCGGAAGAACCTCACGCAGAGAGCGCAGAGAACGCAGAGCCCCCACCGCCCGCCGCCAACTGACATTTGCCATTTGTGGACAATTGTGAACAATTGCGATTTGTGAACAATCCAACCCCTTCAACCCCTTCAACCTCTTCAACCCCTTGAACCCCGCCACCCCCTAGCCCCTTGCCCGCTCCGCGCGGGCGCGGCGCGCCCGCGCGGAGCGACATCCCGACAATGCCCCGTTCCTTCACCAACATCGCATCGCTCTTCACCCGCTTCGGCGACCTCGTGCTCGCCATGCTGGTGGTGTGCATCATCGGACTGCTGATCATCCCGCTGCCGTCGCCCGTCGTCGACCTGCTGATCTCGACGAACATCATGATCTCGACGGTCCTGCTGATGCTCTCGCTCTACCTGCCGCGGGCGCTCGCGTTCTCGACGTTCCCGTCGATGCTGCTCTTCACGACGCTCTTCCGCCTCGCGCTCAACGTCACCACCACGCGCTGCATTCTCCTGCACGGCTCCCAGGACCCCAACGCCGCCGGCTCCATCATCCAGACGTTCGGCAACTTCGTCGTCGGCGGCAACTTCGTCGTCGGCGCCGTCATCTTCCTCATCATCACGATCGTGCAGTTCGTCGTCATCTCCAAGGGCGCCGAGCGCGTGTCCGAGGTCGCCGCCCGCTTCACCCTCGACGCGATGCCCGGCAAGCAGATGTCGATCGACGCCGACATGCGCGCCGGGGCGATCGACCAGGAGACCGCCAAGCAGCGCCGCGCCGAGCTCGCGCAGGAGTCGCAGCTCTACGGCGCGATGGACGGCGCGATGAAGTTCGTGAAGGGCGACGCCATCGCGGGCATCATCATCACGTCGATCAACATCATCGGCGGCATCCTCATCGGCATGCTGATGTTCGGACACGACGTGGGCTGGTGCGTGAAGCGCTTCGGCATCCTCACGATCGGCGACGGTCTCGTGGGCCAGATCCCGGCGCTGCTGATCTCGATCACGTCCGGCGTCATCGTGACGCGCGTCGGCGACGAGAACGCCAAGCCGCTCGGCCAGGACATCGTCCGCCAGATCTTCGCGCAACCGAAGGCGCTCCTCCTGGGCGCCGCGATGCTCGTCCTCATCGGTCTCATCCCGGGCTTCCCCAAGCCGCAGCTCTTCGGCCTCGCCGCCGCCGTCGGCTTCATCGGCTGGAGCCTGAAGGTCAAGGCCAAGCTCGCCGCCGCGCGCGCCGCGAAGGGCGAAGACCCGCTCGCCGCCGCCGCGCCGTCCGAAGGCGCCACGCCGCGCCCGAAGAAGAAGGAGGGCGACGACTTCGCGATGGTCACGCCGCTCACCGTGGACATCGACGCCGGCATCCGCGGCGCGCTCTCCTACGAGGAGCTCAACGACCGCATCATGGACGTCCGCCGCGCGCTCTACCACGACCTCGGCGTGCCGTTCCCCGGCATCAACCTCGCGCTCGACGCCGGCCTTTCCGACGGCCGCTACCGCCTGCTCGTGAACGAAGTCCCCGTCTCCGAGGGACAGCTGCGCAAGGGTTGGGTCTTCGCGCTCGAAACCGCCGAGAACGTCGCCGCGACCGGCATCTCCCACGAGACCGGCAAGGAATTCCTCTCCGGCCACGAGACCGTCTGGGTCAAGGAGGAGGACGCCCCGAAGCTCGACGAGTCCGGCATCCGCCACCTCTCGATGACGGACGTGCTCACCTACCACCTCTCCTCCGTCCTGCGCCGCTACGCGCACGAGTTCCTCTCGCTGCAGGAGACGCGGCTCCTGTTCGACCACATGGAGAAGGAGGCGCCGGAGCTCGTGAAGGAGGTGCAGCGCGTCCTGCCGCTCCAGAAGATCACCGACGTGCTCCAGCGCCTCGTCCAGGAAGGCATCTGCATCCGCGATCTCAAGCGCATCACGCAGACCCTCATCGAATGGGGCCAAAAGGAGAAGGACACCGTCCTGCTCGTCGAATACGTCCGTTCGGCGCTCTCGCGCTACGTCTCCTACAAGTTCAGCGGCGGGCAGAACATCATCGCGGCGTACCTGCTCGACCCGTCGCTGGAGGAGAAGATCCGCAAGTCCGTCCGCCAGACCTCGTCCGGCTCCTACCTCGCGATGGACCCCGCCACGGTGCGTTCCATCCTCGCCGTCGTCAAGAAGACCGTCGGCGACCTCAGCAAGGTTCCGCAGAAGCCGGTCGTCGTCGTCTCCGTCGACATCCGCCGCTACTTCCGCAAGATGATCGAGAAAGACTGGTACGAACTGCCCGTCCTCTCCTTCCAGGAACTCAGCCCCGAAATCAACATCCAGCCCCTCGGCCGCCTGAAGCTCTAACCACCCAACCACCCAACCACCCAACCACCCAACCATCTAACCTCGGTTGTCAGTTTGATGAAGTTTCTGCTGAAAATTGTCCAGGGCCCGAACGCGGGCGCGGAGATCGCCCTCGTCGAGGGCGTCCGCGTCACGCTCGGCTCCGCCGATTCGTGCGACATCGTCCTGGCGGACCCGACGCTCGCCGCCGAGGCCTGCGCGATCGAGGCCTCGGCCGACTCGGTCACGCTCTCCGTCCCCGGCTCCGAGCCGGAGCCCCTCGCCCCGCTCCAGGTCCGTTCCTTCGGCTCCACCGCCCTCGCCGTCGGCCCGGCGGATTCCCCGTGGGGACCGCTCGTTTGGGCAGCCCCCTCCAGCGCCGAGGCCGCGGAGGGAGCTGGTGAGGCGGCGCGCCCGGAGAGCGCGCCGCCCAAGGAAGCGGACTCCGCCGCTCCGGAATCCACGAAGAGCGCGGAGACCGAGAAGACCGGCGCCGACTCGGCCGATTCCGGCGACAAACCCCGCTCCAGGAAGCGCGGCCTGCTCCGCGGCTGTCTGGTCGCCCTGTTGGTCCTTCTGCTCCTTCTCGCCGCCGCCGCGTGGTTCCTCCTGCCCCATCGGCGCCCCGCGAGTCCGGATGGGCCGGCTCCGTCCGGCCCGGCAACCGCCGAGTCTTCCTCCGGCATTGCCGACATCGCCGCCCGCTACGGCCTCGAATACTTCCCGGACAACGAGCCGCCTCTCGTCCGCGGCGACCTCCCCACGCGCGCGAAGCGCATCGCGGCGACCGCGGAACTCTACGAAGCGCAACCGGGCGTCGCGCTCGACCTCGCGGACCGCGAGACCCTGCTCACCGCCGTCACGGACCTTCTCCAGGCCGCCACCGACGGCGCGCTCGCCGTCTCCGACGTCACCAACCGCATCGTCGTCCTCGCGGGCCGCGCCCCGGACCCCACTGCGCTCCGCGCCTGGCGCGAAGCGCTCCTCGCGGACGTCCCGCGCCTCTCCGGCGCCGACACCGCCGCGGTCGTCCTCGATTCGCCGGTTTCCGCGCCGGCGGTTCCGGGGGCCGGTCCCCGTCCCGCACGGGCGCAACGCCCGCGCCTGCCCCTGCGTTGCATTCTTCTGCAACCCTACCCGTGCCTCGTCCTGCAGGACGGCCAGCGCCTCCTCGAAGGCGCGGAAGTCGCCGACGGCTACAAGATTTCGGAAATCACCTTCGACCGCATCACCTTCCGCCGCGGCGAAGAGGAGGAGCTTGAATGGACGCCGTAGCCGCCGGCCCCCAGCTCCTCGCCCTCGAGCGCGAACTTTCCGGCCCGGGCGCCCAAGAGGCGCTCGCCCGGCACGACGCCGTGCTCCTCGGTCTCGAAAACCGCCTTGCCGACGCGCTCCGCGAAGGCGTCGCACCCGACGAATTCCCCAAACTCCAGCAACTCCGCGAGGCCAACGTCCTCGCACGCAAGATTCTCCGCCTCGCCATGCGCGACGGCGAGACGAACAACAACTAACCCAAACACAAACAACCCAAACCAAAGGAGAAATCCAAATGGCATACACGTTCGACAACCTCCTCGACGGTGTCACCACCACGGGAGTGCCCACGATCCAGGCCGTCCAGTCCGAAGCGTACCGCGTCGCCGGCGGCACCGCCGCGGACAACATCCACACGGATGCGGTCTACAACGCGCTCATGAACGCCGCCAACGTCATGGAGCAGCGCCTCAAGGAGTCGCTGGAAAACTACCAGAAGCACCCCGACGTCCAGGCGAACCTCCAGCAGCTGCAGTACGACCTGCAGGCCTGGAACCTCGCCCTGACGACGATGACGAACATCAACAAGAACATGGGCGACGCGATGAACTCGATCGCGTCGAACTTCCGCTAGTCGATGTTCGATCTCGCACCCGAAGAGGCGCGGTTGCTCCTCGACGTCGCCCTGCTGGCGACGGGACGGAACCGCTTCCAGTCCGCCGCGAAAATCCTCGCGGCGCTGGAACGGTTCCGTCCGGAGGAGCCGTCCCTTCCGGCCGCCACCGCCATCCTCTTCATCAGCATGCGAGACTTCCGCGGCGCCGTCGACTATCTCGACCGCGACGCCATTCCCCGTTTCCCCGGCGCCCCGATGCTCCTCGCCTTCAAGGGCATGGCCCTGCTCCGCATGGGCCTCGTCTCCGAAGCGCAGGAGCCCCTGCTCGCCGCCACGAACCAGACCGCCGATCCCGCGGCGGCCAACCTCGCAAAGGACCTCCTCACGTGGAAACCCTAGCCGTCGAAGCCATCCGCGCTTCCCAGTCCGCCACCGCCGCGCAAACCGCCGGCCAGGCCGCCGCCGCGGGCCCGTCCGCGCCGCCAAGCGCCTCCGCGGTCGCCAAGTTCCAGGCCGCGATGGCGGCCGACGCCCCGCAGGGCGTGTCCGAAATCCCCTTTGCCTCGCAGCTCTCCGCCGCCTGGCGCTCCGCGCAGGCGAACAACCAGGGCATGCTGCACCGCATCCGCGCCCTCTCCGAACTGCAGGGCAAGCACTCCCTTTCCGCCGCCGAACTCGTCGAGCTGCAGTACGAGGTGATGAACCTCTCCTTCCAGCAGGAGGTCGTCACCAAGATCGCCGACAAGTCCTCCAACGCCGTGCAGACGCTGATCAAGAACCAATAGCGCGTGCCGCGGGCGGCGCTCCGCGCCGCCGCGCCCGCCTCGTGGACTTAAGGATAGTCGAGGATCGACCGTTTTCACGCTTCCCATCCCTTCAATCCCTTTGATCCCTTCGATCCCTTCAACCTGGAGATTCCGATGAAACCTCTCGTCACCCGTCACTCGTCACTCGTCGCTGCGCTGGCCGCGCTGGCCCTCCTCGCGTCGGGCTGCGACAAGGAAACGCGCCTCAACTCGAACCTCGACGAAACGCAGGCGAACCTCATCGTCGCCGCGCTGCTCGACGCCGGCATTTCGTGCCACAAGACCGAAGGCGACGAAGGCGCGTGGAACGTCATGGTCGCCGAATCGCGCTTCGCCGATGCGGCGAACCTGCTCGACCGCAAGGGCCTGCCGCGCCGCGCCTACAACGGCGTGGGCGAAGTCTTCAAGAAGAGCGGCATGGTCTCCTCCCCCTCCGAGGAACGCATCCGCTTCATGGACGCCCTCGCGCAGGACCTCGCCCGCACCATCTCCGGCATCGACGGCGTCCTCGACGCCCGCGTTCACATCGTCCTGCCCGAGAACGACCCCTTCGCCCGCAACGCGCTGCCCTCCTCGGCCGCCGTCGCCCTCCGCGCCCGCTGGGACGCGGACGTCACCGACTACATCCCCGCGATCAAGAGCCTCGTCAAGAACGCCATCGAAGGCCTCGCCTTCGAGAAGATCTCCGTCACGGTCTTCCAGGACCCGCCCCCCGCCAAGAAGTAATGGAATCCGACGACCGCCAGTTCCTCCTCCTCGCCGCGTGGATGTTCCTCCGCCACGGCCAGCCCGCGCGCGCCCGCGCGCTGTGCGAAGCCGTATTGGAAGAAGACGCGCGCGACGGCGCGGCGGCGGCGGCCCTTGCCCAGATCCTCCTCGACGCCGGCGAACCCGCCGCCGCGCTCGAAACTCTCCGTGCGGGCGACTTCCCGCCCGACCTCGCCCACGCCGAAGCCCTCCTCGAAACCCGCGCGCTCCTCGCCCTCGGCAAGAAATCCGAATCCGCCGCCCGCTGGCGCCGCCACCTCGAAGCCCGCAAAGGCGCCGCCCGCTCCTGGGTGAAAGGCTCGTAGCCCCCCCTCGGGCGCCGCCGCTCGCGGCGGCGCCGAGCGGACCTGAAATCCAATGACCGAACGAACCGCACAATCGAACCAAGACTCGTCACTCGTCGCTCGTCACTCGTCACTGGGCCTCGGAGAGGCCCGTGCTCTCGTCGCCAGTCCCCTCTGGCCCCGCATCCGCGCCTTCCTCTGGGACTTCGCCTCCCTCTGCGACCCCGCGCGGCTCACGGGCTCGCTCGTCACTCGTCACTCGTCACTCGTCACTGCCAAGGGCCTTCTCGGCAGTCCTCGCACGACGAGGGCGGCCGAGAAGGCCCTCGGCCTTTCCTCTTTCTTCCACGGCTTCCCCGCCGAAGATTCCTCCCGTCTTCTTCTCCTCTCCCGCGAGGACTACGACCGCCTCGCGCAGTTCCTCGGCGTCGTCGCCCTCGCGCCCGCCCTGCGCCGCGTCGCCCTCGGCGCCGAAGTCCGCGCCCTCAAGGCCGCGCTTTCCGGCGTCTACCCGGAAGCGTTGTCGTATGCCGCCTACTTCGGCAAGTTCGCGACGCTCTTCAAACAGTTCGCGCCCGCGGACGGCGCCGCCAATCCGGCGACCGTTCAATCCACCGGCCATTCCATTCTCGCGGCCGCCCTTTCCGGGTCGCCCTCCGAGCTTCTCCTCCGCCAGCGTCTCCGCTTCCCCGAAGGCTCGCCGGCCGACCAGGCGTTCGGCGCCGACGACTCGTCACTCGTCACTCGTCATTCGTCACTCGCGGGCGAAGCCCGCGCCGCCGCGCTCCTCGCCCTCAAACTCTTCAACCCATCGGAGTACCGAACGCTATGCTCTTGATCGACAAAAAGGAATTCACGCTCCGCTCCTCCGGCCGCCTCGTGAAGGCGGACGAAGTCGCCGCCGCGCGCAGCGCGGCGGAAGCCCTGGCCGCCGCGGAAGCGGAGGCCGCGCGCATCCGCGAGGAGGCGAAGGCCGCCTTCGAGGCGGAGAAGAAGCGCGGCTACGACGAAGGCATGGCGCAGGGGAAGACGGAGATCGCCGAAAAGAAGCTCGAGATGCTCGACGAATCCGTCGCGTGGATGGAGAGCGTCGAGGCCCGGATGGCCGACATCGTGATGAAGGCGCTGCACAAGTGCGTCGCGGAGATCGGCGACCGCGAGCTCGTCGTGCAGGTCGTGCGCAAGGTGATGTCCGCCGTCATCCGCACGCAGAAGCAGGTCACGCTCAAGGTCGCGCCCGAGATGGGCCCGGTCGTCAAGGAGCGCCTCTCGCAGATCCTCGCCGACTACCCGACCGTCGAGCACGTCGACGTCGTCGAGGACGAGCGCCTCAAGGGCCCCGCCTGCATGATCGAAACCGAGGCCGGCGTCGCCGACGGCTCCGTCGAGTCCCAGCTCGCGGCGATCGAGCGGTCGATCAAGAAACATTTCAGCAAGGGCGAATAGGCCGATGATCCGCACCTTCGACTACATCACCGAAGTGCTCGACCGCGCCGTCGAGGACGCCCAGCCCATCGACGTGAAGGGCCGGGTGATCCAGGTCGTCGGCACCATCGTCAAGGCGTCCGTCCCGGGCGTCAAGGTGGGCGAGGTCTGCATCCTGCGCAACCCGTGGGAGAACTTCGAGGTGCAGGCCGAGGTCGTCGGCTTCACGCGCGACGCTGTCCTGCTCACCGCCCTCGGCGCGATGATCGGCATCTCCGCCGAGACCGAGGTCATCCCCACGCGCCGCGTCCAGATGGTCCCCGTCGGCGCCAACCTCCTCGGCCGCGTCCTCGACGGCCTTGGCCGCCCGATGGACGCCGAAACGCGCGGCCCGCTCCGCCCCGACGGCTACTACCCCGTCTACGCCCCGCCTCCCTCGCCCCTCGAGCGCCGCATCATCACCACGCCCATCTCGCTCGGCGTCCGCGCCATCGACGGCCTCCTCACCTGCGGCGAAGGCCAGCGCATGGGCATCTTCGCCGCCGCCGGCGGCGGCAAGTCCACCCTCCTCGCGCAGATCATCCGCAACACCGAGGCCGACGTCACCGTCCTCGCCCTCATCGGCGAACGCGGTCGCGAGGTGCGCGAGTTCATCGAGAAGGACCTCGGCCCCGAGGGCCTCAAGAAGTCCGTCCTCGTCATCTCCACCTCCGACCGCTCCTCGATGGAGCGCCTCAAGGCCGCCTACGTCGCCACCGCCATCGCCGAATGGTTCCGCGACCAGGGGCGCAAGGTGCTGCTGCTCATGGACAGCGTCACGCGCTTCGGCCGCGCCCAGCGCGAAATCGGCCTCGCCGCCGGCGAGCCGCCCACGCGCCGCGGCTTCCCGCCGTCCGTGTTCTCGGAGCTGCCCAAGCTCATGGAGCGCGCCGGCAATTCCTCCAAGGGCTCCATCACCGCGCTCTACACCGTCCTCGTCGAAGGCGACGACATGACCGAGCCGATCGCCGACGAAACCCGCTCCATCCTCGACGGCCACATCATCCTCTCGCGCAAGCTCGCGCAGCAGAACCACTACCCGGCGATCGACATCCTCGCCTCCGTCTCCCGCTGCCAGAGCGCCATCATCCCGAAGGACCACAAGGCCGCCGCCGCCAAGCTCCGCGCGCTCCTCGCCAAGTACGCCGAGGTCGAGCTCCTCCTCAAGATCGGCGAATACCAGAAGGGCTCCGACCCCGAGACCGACGAAGCCATCGCCAAGAACCCCGCCGTCAACGCCTACCTCAAGCAGGGGCTCGACGAAAGGCCCACCTACGACGAATCGATCCAGAAACTGAAGGAGGCGGTGAGCTAGCGCGGCGCTCTGCGCCGCGCGCTCACCGCCAGATGAAAAAAAACATGAAACGCCCCCGACATCTCCTGACGCTTCTCGCGGTCGTCGTTGCGTTCGTTGCAGGTTATTTGTTCTGCAGCGCCATTACTCGCATCACACCGGAGGTCGCGGAAGCCAACCAGCTGATGCTTCTTCGCCGACAGGTCCTGCAATACAAGGAGCGCCACGGACAGTTGCCGGAAACCCTGGCGGAAGTCGAACCGGAAAGCGAGGGACGTTATTTCTGCGGCAAGTTCGGCGTGGACCGGAGAGGGAATCCCGTTCAATACGTCCGCGACGGAGACGAAGGATTCACGCTGAAAATCAACGGTTACTTCCATCAGGATTACAGGGGAATGGTCGACGAGAAATCCGTCCGCTGGCCCTGCCCCGCATCGGAACACGGCGATACACTCCTGTAAACACGCCCCCTTTTCCCTTCCCAGATGCCTCTTCACCCCGCCAGAAACGAAATCGCCTTGGTTGCGCTCGTCGGCAATCGGTCACAAAATATGACCGGTTTGAGGTCACAACCTGTGACCTCAAATATTGTTTTTCCCGTTGATTCTTTTTCGGCCATCCGTTCAAAGTCACAAATCGTGACCTTGAACGCCAACGGAACCACACCCCAACTCCCGAGGATTTCTCGGCCGTTCACCCGCTCCGGAATCTACCGCAACTTGTGCAAGTTCTGCACAAATTCTGCTTGGAAGCTTCGTTTCGGCAAAGAAGAATGTTGCCAGTGTGATAGTGTTGCCAGTTGCCAGTTCCAGTTTCCAATCGGAGCTGAATTGGAAGCAACCACCACTGGGATTGGCAACATTGGAATTGGCAACATTTACACATTGGCAACATTCGCCAAGTGTTGCCAGTGTGATAGTGTTGCCAGTTTCCAGTTCCAGTTTCCAATGAAGGAGGCATGCTGATGGAACTGGAAGACAGAATCGTCCAATTCGCGGCACGGTGCGTCAAGGTTTGCGCGGCGTTGCCGCCCAAGGTCGTCGGGAGCGCGGGCTTCGCCGACCAGGTGTTCCGTTCCTCCACCAGCATCGCCGCAAACTACGCCGAGGCTTGCGAGGCGGAATCGGCAAAGGACTTCGTCCACAAGCTGAAGGTCGCGATGAAGGAGTTGTCCGAGACCCGGATCTGGCTCAAGCTCATTGGCGAGGCCGGATACATCGACAGTGACAAACTGGTCAGTTTGATCGGCGAATCCAAGGAGCTTTCGCGCATCCTGTCCGCAAGCGTGACAACGACGAAGAAGAAGATCGGAGGTTGACATGGACGCAGACTTCATTGGAATTGGCAACATTGGAACTGGCAACATTTCCACATTGGCAACATTCTTCAAGTGTTGCCATTGTGCAAATGTTGCCATTTCCCAGTTCCAGTTTCCAATGAGAGAGAGCGCTGTCACCACTGGAATTGGCAACATTGGAATTGGCAACACTTCCACATTGGCAACATTCTCCCTCATCCCCGCCATCAAATCCCGCCTCTAAAAACCCGCCCCGAAATGCCCTACGTTCTCCAGCCCATGATCCGCATCCGGCAGCGCCGCGAAGACGCCGCCGGCGCGGCACTCGTCGTGGCGCGCACCGAGGAGCGCGCGGCGGCGAAGACGCTGGAGGAGCGCAAGGAGGAGCTCGCGGAATACGAGCGCACCAAGGAGGAGCGCCGCGACCGCGTCTACGACGCCGTGATGGGCCGCCCCTGCACGATGGACGACCTGGACAAGGCCCGCGAGGGCGTGGCCCGCATCGACGAAGAGGGCATCCTCAAGGCCGACAACGTCTCGCGCGCCGAAGGGGCCCTGCACGAAAAGCAGGAAGCCTCCGCCGCCGCGCAGTCCGCGCTCAATCTCGCCATCAAGAACCGCATGAAGATCGAAGAGCACCGCGCCGCCTGGGTCGAGGAAGACCGCCTGGACCAGGAACGCCACGCCGAATTCGAACTCGAAGACTTCACCGGAAGGAAACAAGATGATTAGCCCGATTCCCGCCTTTCCCGCACCGGATTCCCCCGATCCCCTCGCCGTGAACAATCCATTCTCCACGCCTCCCTCCATCGAGGCCGCCCTCGCCCGCGACCCCGCCGCGCCGCAATCCGACCCGTCGTCGGCCGGATCGCCGGATCCCGCCGCCGTCGCCCGCTTCCGCCAGGCCCTCGCCCTCCACGAAGACCTCGCGGCTTCCCCGGCTTCCGCGTCGGCCCCGGCCCCCGCAACCCTTGCGTCCCTCGCGGCGGCGGCTTCCGCCGCACTCTCGCAGTCCGCAGCCTTCTCGGCGTCTTCCGCCTCCTTGGCCGCCGCGACGGAGCCCATTCTCGCCGCCGCGCCGGCCCCGGCGGCCGCCCCGCAAACGAGTCCCGCGGCTTCCGCGGAACCGGTCGCCGAAGCGGCCAACCCCGCCACGCCCGAAACCCTCGCGGCAGCGGCTTCCTCCGTCCTCGCGCAATCCGCCGCCTTCACGGACTCCTCGGCGGTCCTCGCCGCCGCTGCCGCG
>JAFPUX010000397.1 GCA_017413145.1 Kiritimatiellia bacterium
CCGAGGGCGTCCGCCTCCCCGGCGCGCGGCGCGGCGAGGAAGCGCTCGACTTCGCGCTCCAGCTTCCCGCCGCAATGCGGGCACGGCGGATCGGCGTCCGCGACCGGGCGCCGCGCGAAGAAGCGCAGCACCTTGCGGCAAGCGGGACAGGCGAATTCGTAGATGGGCATGGTTCAACGCGCGGTTCCCGCGGCTTCCACTTCGTCGGCGACGCGGCCCGCCGCGTCGCCGACGGCGGCGGCGAGCGCGCCGGCGCGGAGCTTGTCGCGGGAGAGCTTCGGGTCGTCGGAAGCGCGGAGACGGCGCACGAGGCCGGCGAACCGTTTCCGTCCGCGCTCGTCGGCGAAATCCTTCTGCGCGAACGACACTGCCGCGCCGCGCAACTGCATCATGTCCGCGTTGCGCGACTGGTGGTCGCGCGCGAGGCCGGGCAGCGGCACGAGAATCGCGGGCAACCCCGCGAGCGCGAGCTCGAAACACGAGGACGCGCCGGCGCGCGAGACGCAGAGATCGGCTTCGGCGTAGCGGCGCGCCATGTCGTGCTCGAAGCCGACGACCTCGATTTCCACGCCCGTTTCGCGCAGGCCGGAAGCGTCCCACAGCGCGCGGACTTCGTCCTCGTTGCGCGTGCCGGCGAGGTGGACGATGCGGTCGGGAAGACGGGACGCGGGTTCGTACCACCCGGCCTTCAAGGCTTCCGAAAACGTCTGCACGATGCCGCGGTTGAGGTCGCGCGCGCCCTGGCTGCCGCCCATGACGAGGAGCGAGAAATGCGCCGGATCCGCCTTCGAGCCGCCGATGCCTTTCGCGAATTCCGCGCGGAGCGGAAGGCCGGTGTCCGCGAGGTGCGCACCCGGCGGAAAAAAGCGCTCCATGTGCGGGAAGCAGGTGCAGACCGTTTTCGCCCAGCGCGCGAGGAAGGCGACGGCCGCGCCGGGGATCGCGTTCGCCTCGTGCAGGACGACGGGGATGCGCAGCTTGCGCGCGGCAAGGACGGGCGCGATCGACGTGTAGGAGCCCATCGCGAGGAGGGCGTCCGGACGGAACGCGCGCAACTGCCGCTTCGCCGAGCGGTACGCGCGCCAGAGCTTGAGGAGAGACTTCGGGCGGCGCGGCGAAACGGGATCGACGGGAACGAGCATCGCCTCGGCGCCCTCGGGCAGGTCGGCCTTCGCGCGGTCGGCTTCGACGGCGCGCCCCGAAAGGATCACGGCGACGCGGTGCCCGCGGCGGCGCAGTTCGGCCGCGACCGCGAGCCCGGGAAACATGTGGCCGCCGGTGCCGCCGCAGGAGACGGCGATGTTCACTTCGGCGGCTCCTTTCCGGCGAGCAGCGCGTCAAGCGCGGAGCGCGACGAGGCTTCGACCTCGGCGTAGAGCGAGCGGCCCGAGGCGTCCATGCCGACGAGCAGCGGGAGGTCCTCCACGTCGAGAGACCAGCACGCCTCGGTCGCGCCGAATTCGTCGAGGAAATGAACCGCGGCGACGCGCTTCACGCAACGGGCGAGCAGCGCCGCGGCGCCGCCGACGGCCTGCAGGTAGACGCAGCCGAAACGGCGGCACGCCCCGCGGGTCGCTTCGCCCATGCCGCCCTTGCCGACGATCGCGCGCAGGCCGTGGCGCTCCACGATCGCGGCCATGTAGGGCTCCTCGCGGCAGCTCGTCGTGGGACCGGCGGCCACGACGCGCCAGCCACCGGGCGCGGCGGCGTCCGGCACGACGACCGGGCCGCAATGGAAGAGCGCGCCGCCCGCGAGGTCCACGGGGCATTCCCCGCTCTCGAAGACTGCCTTGTGGAAGCGGTCGCGCCCGGTGTGGACGCGGCCGGAGAGAAGAACCTCGTCGCCCGCGCGAAGGGCGCGGACGTCCGCTTCGGCGAGCGGCGTGCGGAGACGGACCGCGGCCATGGCGCTACTTCGCGAACGAACGCGGCGCGGGCAGAACCGGAACGATCTCGACCGGCCCCTCGTAGACGAATCCGTCCGTGGGCGGAGCCGTGTCCGGCGCGGCGGCGGCAACGCCGCCGTCCGGCGCGGTTTCCTCCGGCGCGGCGGGCTCCTCCGGACCGGCGCCGGACGGCCACAGCGCGGCGAACAGGCCGACGAGAACGGCGACC
>JAFPUX010000398.1 GCA_017413145.1 Kiritimatiellia bacterium
GCGCGCGCCGCGGACGCGCTCCGCGCGGGCCTGCCGGACGAAGCGCGCGCCGCGGTGCGGGACGACCCGGAGCGCCTCCGCATCGTCGAGGACTACGCGAACGGTTCGGACAAGTCGCCGACCGTGGGCGGCCTGCTCGGGATCGTCCCCGGCCTCGGCTACGCCTACAGCGGCGAATGGGGCAACATGGTCCGCTCGCTGTTCCTCAACGGACTGTTCGGCTGGGCGATGTTCGAATGCGCCGACCGCGACGAATGGGGCCTCTTCGCCGTGACGACCTTCTTCGAGCTGACCTGGTACACGGGCAGCATCTACGGCGGGATCGACGCCGCGCACCGGTACAACCGCGAACGGCTGGACGACGCGGCCGCCGCGCTCCGCGGCGAGCGCGAACCCGCGGTCCGCCGCGCCGGCGGGACGCTCCCGCTCCTGGGCGTTCGGCTGTCGTTCTGAAGCCGCTTGCATCCGAGCCCCCCTTCTGGTATCATCCGGTGCCAGAACCCCTCTTGCTGCCCCCGTACGCGGACTGTCAGGTTCCTCGACCGACACCAACATCCGGGAGCCGACGCGCCGGCGGACGACCCGCCCGTTCAAACGGGACTTCGGAAACCGGAGCTACGCGCCCACTTCGAATTCGTCAGGGTTCGAAGGACCAACGACATTACGGCGGGGGCGGCTCCTTTTGCCCCGAGACCGTCCCCCGGCCGCCGCGGCGCGCACCCTCCCGGCCTGCCTACCGCCGGCGCGCAAACGGCACATAGAGCAGGATCCCGAAAGCGAGAATGCAGACGGGCACGACAATGGCGAGGGCGATTCCGAGCCGGTTCCAGTCGCGGCTGGTCCCGATCCCCGGATCGAGGACGCCGCCGAAATCCCCGGCGACGACCGGCCGCTCGTCGCCGGAAAGCCATTCGACGACCGAGAGGAACAGCAGCGCGTTGCCCTCGAGGCCGCCGTCGAGCATCGCGTTGGACACGAAGTCCGCGTCGCCGAACACGGCGATGCGGGTGTTCGCGCGCGGACTGCGGGCCGCCTCGGAGGCCGCGGCGACGCAGCGCGGCGAGCCGTCCGCATCCTCGACCGAAACGAGCGGCGTCACGCGCGGGGGAACCGCCGTCGCGGCGGGCGACGCCGCCCCGGCGACGCCGCAGGGCGAAACGAAAACCGACAGAACGCCGTCCATCCGGCGCACGGCGGGATGGTCGCCGTAGGAGAGCGACGAGCGGCGCGCGCCGGACGGACGCGCGGCGGACGGCGGCGCTTCGAGCCGGAGTCCCCACAGTTCGAGCAGCGCCCCGAGGCCGCCCGCGAACGCGTCGTCCGCGAGGAGCAGCAGGCGCCCGCCGCCCGCGAGATAGTCCGCGAGGATCTCCAGTTCGCGCTGCGGGAAGACGGTCCGCGGCCCGGCGATCGCGAGGATGCGGCACGCGGCGGGAACGGCGGACGCGTCGGACCCGAGGACGAGCGGCCGCGCGTCGAAGCCGTTCGCGGCCAGGACGCGGCCGATCGAAGACGCGCCCGTGACCGGATGGCGGTCCGCCGGATCGTATTCGCCGTGGCCGGAGAGGAAGTAGACCGGCGCGCGCACCGGGCGCACGATCTGCAACAGCGCGGAAACGCACGCGCGCTCGCCGTCGAACCCGCCCTCGCCCGCCAGCTCGTACTCGTCGACGGAGCTCGAGCGGCCGCGGTGGGTGAAGACGATCGAGTTGGCCGCGAGCCCGGGATGCCGGCGGAAGATCTCGGCCGCCTCGGCGATGTCGTGGTTCACGTCCACCGCCTTCGCGCGGAACGAGAGCCCCGGCATGCCGCCGGCCGCCGCCGCGAGTTCGTCCAGCAGGTCGCGCGCCGCGTCGCGGAACGGATGGTCGCGCTCGAAGACGGCCGTCGCCTCGACGACGCCCGTGGCGGCGCGCAGGACTTCGAGCGTGCGGTCCGAGAGCGCGCGGACCGAGCCGGTCGACCAGTGCGCGTAGAGGCGCGTGGAAAGCGCGTTGGCCGCCACGAGAATCCCCGCGGCGAAGGCGACCGCCAGCGCGGCGCGGACCGACGCGCCGAAACGGCGGCGGCGGAAGTCGGGCGGACGGTGCGGTTCGTTCATGGGGCGGGATGATAGCCCATTCGCGGAGGCGGCGCAAGGAAAAAGGAACGGCCCCGCCGCGATGCGACGGGGCCGCCCGGAGACGTTCGCGCGGAAGCTAGGCCGGGTCGACGGAGACGACCTTGCCGTCCTTCTCGAACTTCACCGTGCCGGCGACGACGGTGAAGAGCGTGTCGTCCGCGCCGCGCTTCACGTTGCGGCCCGGCGCGAACTTGGTGCCGCGCTGGCGGACGAGGATCTCGCCGGCCTTGACGGCCTGGCCGCCGAAACGCTTCACGCCGAGGCGCTGCGAATTGCTGTCGCGTCCGTTGACGCCCTGGTGGGACTTGGACATGGCTTGTACCCTTTCCTGGTCTGCGGGTTAGATCGACTTGACGGTCGCGCGCGTCAGCTCCTGGCGGTGGCCGACCGTGCGCTTGTAGCCCTTGCGGCGTTTCTTGTCGAAGGCGAAGACCTTCGGGCCGCGGAAGTTTTCGACCACTTCCAGCTCGACGGCCGCGCCGTCCACGTAGGGCGTGCCGACCTTGAGGGTCGTGCCGTCCGAAAGGGCGAGGACCTTGTCGACCTTGACGACGGCGCCCTTTTCGGCGTGGAGAAGCTCGACTTCGACGGTTTGCCCGGCTTCGACGCGGTACTGCTTGCCGCCGGTTTCGATGACTGCGTAGGGATTCATGGAGGAACGTCCTCTTCGTTGATTGCGTGGTGCGGGGCGGTGACACTACCAAAAGCGCGGGAGCGAGTCAAGGCAAAAATCGCGCTTGACCTTTCCGCCGGAAAATGGCATCCTTCCGCGCCACGTGCGCCACGACCCCTCCCGAGCGGGAGCCCGGCCGCCCGGCGCCGGAAGCGAGCGCCGGTCCCGCCAGCCGGCCAAAGCGGATTCACCGCGGCGCGCGGAAACAGAAGCGCGCCGCACCCCGAGGCGAAACAAACGGAAAAGGTGCATACCATGGCCCAAAGCCTGTCCCAACTCACGCTCCGCGACCTCATGGACGCGGGCCTGCACTTCGGTCACATGACCAAGCGCTGGAACCCGAAGATGAAGAAATACATCTACGGGAAGCGCAACGGCATCCACATCATCGACATCACGCAGTCGCTCGAGCTGCTCGACAAGGCGCTCGCGTTCGCGAAGTCCCTCGCCGAAGACGGCAAGGCCGTGCTCTTCGTCGGCACGAAGAAGCAGGCCCAGGAAGTGGTCAAGGCCGCGGCCGAGACCTCCGGCTCGCCCTACGTCGTCACCCGCTGGCTCGGCGGCACGCTCACCAACGCCGCCACCATCCGCAAGAGCATCCGCCGCATGAAGCAGCTCAAGCGGATCTCCGAGGAGAACGCCGGCGTCTTCTCGCAGCACAAGAAGGAGGACGCGTCCCTCCGCCGCGAGCTCGAGAAGCTCGAAACCAACCTCACCGGCATCGCCTCCATGGACGGCGGCCCCCTGCCCTCCGCCGTGTTCGTCGTGGACGTCGTCCGCGAGAAGAACGCGGTCGCCGAGGCCAAGCGCCTCCGCATCCCCGTCGTCGCGATCGTCGACTCCAACGCCGACCCCGACCCGGTCGACTTCCCGATCCCCGGCAACGACGACTCGATCCGCGCGATCAAGCTCGTCGCCGACTCGATCGCCTCCGTGATCAAGTCCGGCGCCGAGTCGTGGGAGCGCAAGGCCGCCGAAGAGGCCCGCAAGGCCGAGGCCGAGAAGGCCGCCAAGCGCGCCGCCGCCGCGTCCATCGCCGCCGAGAAGGGCGACCTTCCGGCCGCCCCCGCCGCGGCCGAAGGCGAGCGTCCGGCCCGC
>JAFPUX010000399.1 GCA_017413145.1 Kiritimatiellia bacterium
CAGGATCGTCTCCCCGACGGGAAAGCCCGTTTCCGCCCGGAAGCGCAGCTCGAGCGTCCGGCGCGATACGCCCATCGACCGGGCCAGCTCCGATACGGGCAGTCGTTCCCGGAAACGCGCCGCGACGATCGCCCGGACCTTCGCGACGAGCGGATCGCGTCCGACGAACCGCGCGGTCGAGGCCCGCGTCTCGACGCGCACGCCGCCGAAGACGATCCGCCGCCTCCGCCCGGCGCCCGGACGGCCGCGCATGGCGGCGTCCAGCGCCGCCGCCGCCGCGTAGCCCGTCTCCTCGCCGTCCATCGCGACGCTGGAGAGCGTCGGGGCCACCGTCTCGCACACAAGGGGGTCGTCGTCCACGCCGAGGACCGCGACGTCGCCCGGCACGTCGAGTCCCGCCAGGCGGCAGGCGTCGAGGACCTCCCGCGCCCGGGCGTCGAACGCCGCGAACACGGCGAGCGGCCGAGGTTGTCCGGCGAGCCAGTCGGCGAGCGCGCGCAGCCGGAACGCGAGGTCGTCGCCGTGCCCGGCGGGGGCCGCCGGACAGTCGGCGCACTCGAATCCGTGCGGCGCCAGTTCGCGGCGGAACGCGGCCAGGCGGTCCGTCGACCACGAGGGGAAACGGTCGTGCCCCACGAAGGCGTAGTGGACGAACCCGCGGTCGAGGAAGTGCTTCGCGGCGAGCCGCGCGACGGAACCGCCGTCCAGGCACACCTCCACCGCCTTCCGCCCGCGCAGGGCCTTCGCGAACCGGCGGAGGGAGTCGCCACGCCCGCCGATGAGCCCGTCGAAGGCGAACGTCGGCGAGACGAACTCCATCGCGCCCGTCGAATTCACCAGCACCGACCAATCCCTCCGCTCGCGGGCGAAACGCAGGATGCCGCGCAGCAGGCATTGCGCGACGTGGGTCGCGGCGTTGAGGTCGACCACCACCTGGAACGGACGGGACGGTTTCGTTTCCATGGGGCCCGATGATAGTCCCGTTCGGCCCGCAATGCAAGCATAATTGCGCAATCGCACAAGACAATTATTTCGTTTCCGCACATTCCGCAATTGTGCCCCGGTCCCTATACTGTTCCTCGTCCCCCTCCCGTTTTCCCCCACCAGAGGAATTCCGATGAAAACGATGACCTTCCCCGTGTTCCGGACCGCGGTGCCGACCGCGCTCCTTCTCGCCCTTCCCGCCGCCGCCGAATGGACCTACGACCCGTCCGCGCAGACGCTGGCGCAGGGCACGGTCGTCCTGGAGAACGTCACGGCGAACGGCACGAAGCTCACGATCGGGAACAACAAGACCAACGCGAGCGTCGTCGAACTCGACCTCTCGACCGGCGTCGCGGACGGCTACGAGATCGCCTCGATCGCCGCCTCCGCCTTCGACGGCAACAAGAACGTCGTTTCGCTCGTCCTTCCGGACACGCTGGCCTCCGTCGGCCAGAGCGCGTTCATCTCCTGCTCGAACATCGGCGGGACGCTCGTCATCCCGGACTCGCTCACGACGGTCGGCAACCACCCGTTCTACGGCCTCGGCATCCGCGAGCTCCGCCTGGGCTCGGGCCTCTCCCGCGTCGGCAACTGGATGTTCTATGGCTGCAACAAGCTCACGAACGTGGTGTGGAACGCGGCCGTCACGGGCGTGAACGAGCGCGGCTTCTACGGTTGCAAGACGCTGAAGACGTTCACGGGGCCGTGCACGGACGGCGGCTTCCCGACGAATCTCACGTCCGTCGGCTGGGGCGCGTTCTACACCGACGGCTACGACGCCACTCTGACCGGCCTCGACGTCCGGCTTCCGTCCCTGACTTCGTTCGGCGATCAGGCCTTCCGCACGACCGGCATCCGGAGCGCCGACATCGGCGGCGGCGTGACGAGCATCGGAGGTAGCACCTTTCGCGTCTGCCTGAAACTCGAAAGCCTCGTCTTCAACGAGGGGACGAAGAACTTCGGCGACGGCATGGCGGGCTGGTGCACATCGATCACGAACCTCGTCCTTCCGTCGACGGTCGTCAAGGTCGGCGCCATCGTCGGCCCCAACTGGGGCTCCCGACCCATGCACGTCTGGTGGGGCGGCGTGCCCGACCCGGCGCAGTTCAACTATTCGTCCGCCTCCGGCGACAACTGGAGCCTCCTGCGCGGGCAGACGCCGACCGTGCACCACGTCCGCTGGAAGGACAAGGAGAAGTGGCAGGCGTTCGCCGCGTCGATCCCGGAGGACTACGCGACCGACAACGCGCTCGTCCTGCCGTCGGAGCCCAAGCCGAATTCCGTCGGCTCGTGGGGACTCTCCGGCAACCAGCCGGTCTACTGGTTCGACCTTCCTTCCGGGACGCTCATCCTGGTGAAGTAGCGCGCCCTTCCCGCGTCGTGGCGGGGTGCGGCATGGCCGCAACCCCGCCACGCAAGCGTACGAGTCGGCCTTATGGCGGCGCGGACCTCGCCCTCGCCGCGCGAAAGGCCGACGGAAAGGGGAAGCGACGAAGTCGACGAAATCGACAAAATCGACGAACCGGCCGATCGAACGCGCATCGGTTGCCGTCGGCCTTCCATGCGCGGTTCGTCGGTGTCGTCGGCATCGTCGATTTCGTCGATCAAGCCGTCGCGCGGCCGGGTGTCGCGCAGCCGGGTTGACGCGCTCCCGCGCGCGGGTGTATGATCGCCCCCGTCCGGCGCTCCCCGCCTTTCACCTCTCACCTCTCACTTTCACCCCTCACCTCTCACCTCTCACCTCTCCCCTCTCCCCTCTAACCACTAACCTCCCATGCGGCGCCTTCTTTCGCTCCTCCTCGCTCCCGTCGCGGCGCTCGCGACGGACGCGCCGTTCACCTACACCGGCGACTTCACGGTCGCGCCGCACGCGACGAACGCCGCCTGGGTCGTCGCGACGTTCACGAGCTCCGGCACGTCACGATGACGGAGGACAAGGCGCTCGTGCGCCTGCTGATCG
>JAFPUX010000051.1 GCA_017413145.1 Kiritimatiellia bacterium
GGGGGGGGGGGGGGGCGCCCCCCCACCCCGCCACGCGAGCGTGCGAGTCGGCCTTAGGGCCCGGGGGGCGGTGCCGCGCGGGCCGCTGCGCGCCGGCCGCGTTTTTCGTCCGCCTTGCGTGCGCGACGGGCGTTTGCTAGAATGCGCGCCATGAAGCCGATTTCCACCTCCACGTCCACGTTCTCCGAACTGATCGCGAACGGTTTCGCCTACGTCGACAAGACGGCGACGATCCGGGAATTGCTCCGCGACGGCAAGGCGCAGTATTTCCTCGCGAGGCCGCGGCGGTTCGGCAAGTCGCTCCTCGTCTCGACCCTCAAGGCGATCTTCCAGGGGCGGCGGGAACTGTTCGAGGGTCTCGCCATCGATTCGTCGGACTACGACTGGCGGGTGTATCCCGTCATCCACCTCGACATGGGCTCGTCGCAGCGCGACACGGTGGAGCAGTTCGAGACGACGCTGAACCTGATGCTCGACGAGCAGGCCCGCGACAACGGCATCGAGCCGCCGCCCCCGGACAAGCCGCCCGCGGACCGGTTCCGGCTTCTGGTCCGGACGCTCGCCGACCGCTCCGAGACCGGCAAGGTCGTCGTCCTCGTGGACGAATACGACAAGCCGATGCTGCACAGGATCGGGACGCCCGAGGTGCGGCCGTTCCGCGACGCGCTGAAGCGGTTCTACTCGGTGATCAAGACGTGCGAGGGGCTGCAGCGCTTCGCGCTCGTCACGGGCATCAGCAAGTTCTCGAAGGTGTCGATCTTCTCGGACCTGAACAACCTCGTGGACATCACGATGATGCCGCGCTACGCGACGCTGCTCGGCTACACGCACGCGGAGGTCGTCGCGAACTTCTCCGAGCACGTCGCCGAGCTCGGCCGCGGGCTCGGCCTTTCCCCGGAAAGGGCGATGGACGAGATCGTGCGCTGGTACGACGGCTACCGGTTCGAGGAGTCCGCCGAGCGAGTCATCAACCCGGTTTCCCTGGGACTTTGCCTCCTGAACGGCCGGTTCCGCAACTACTGGTCCTCGACCGCCGTGCCGACGTTCCTCGTGGACCTGCTGGAGAAGCGCCCGCTCGAACTGCAGGGCGCGACGCTCTCGGAGGACGAGCTGGACGCCTACGAGCCCGACCGCCTCAACACGAAGACGCTGCTCTACCAGACCGGCTACCTCACGCTCGCGGGCGCGGACTTCGACGGCAGCCAGCGCACCTACACGCTCGACTTCCCGAACGCCGAGGTGCGCATCTCGTTCAACTCGCGCCTCGCCAAGGCCTACTCGCACCTGGAGGAGGACGTCGCCTCCTCCGCGCGCACGGCGCTCGTGCGCGCCCTTCGCGACCGCGACCTCGCGAAGGTGTTCGACGTGTTCCGGGCGCTCTTCGCCAACATGCCCTACGACCTCACGGCACGAGCGCCGGAGCAGGTATACCAGGCCGTGATGGTGGCGGTGCTCTGGTTCGTGGGCGTCGGAGCACAGGCGGAGGTCCACACCTCCGACGGCGCGATCGACGCGGTGTTCGAGACGGAGCGCGACATCTTCGTCGTCGAGTTCAAGCGCGACGAGCCGGCCGAGGCCGCGCTCGCGCAGGTCCGCGCCAAGGACTACGCCGCGCGCGTCGCGCTGCGCGGCAAGCCCGTCACGCTCCTCGGCGTCTCCTTCGACTCCGCGCGCCGCACCGTCGCCGAGTGGAAGGCCGAGCCGGCCTGAGCGCCCCGGGCACCACGAACTGCAAAGGGGCGGCGGTCTCCCGACCGCCGGGCCGCGCCCCGCCGCGAACCGCAAAGGGGCGGCGGTCTCCCGACCGCCGGGCCGCGCCCCGCCACGAACTGCAACGGGGTCGGCGGTTTACCGACCGCCGCGGCCGCACCCCGCCACGAAACTTTTTCCACGATGCGATTGAGCCAATACGATGAAATCGTGCGAGTTATGAGATTATTGACGGGGGAGGGGGGTAGTATGATACCCTTATTGCCGTCGGCGGCGCTAACGCCCGCCACCGGTTTTCCGGGATTTCGGATGCCCGGTGTTTCGCGCATCCCGCCAACTCGTCACTCGTCACTCGTCACTTGTCACTGCCGCGAAGCGGCTCGTCATTCGTCACTTTCCACCTCTAACCTCTAACCTCCAACCTCGCCGCGAAGCGGCATGCCACTCGACATGAAACGAATCCTGCCCCTCCTCCTCCTCCCCGTCCTCGCCAGCGGCGCGACGTGGACCGTCACGTCCACCGGCGACGACGCCTCGGACCCCGCCACGCTGCGCGGCGCGATCGCCGCCGCCGCGGACGGCGACACGATCGAGTTCGATTCCTCGCTCGCGGGCGCGACGATCACGCTCACGACGGCGAACGGCCCGATCGCCTACGCCGGCTCCCTCGTGATCGACGGCGGCTCGGGCGATCCGGTCACGATCGACGGCGGCGCGGGCGCGGTCGACGCCGGGATCGCCTACGCGGGCTCCTCGCGGACGACCAGCCTCCTCTACGCGACCGGCGCGTCGGCCACGACGACGCTCCGCAA
>JAFPUX010000400.1 GCA_017413145.1 Kiritimatiellia bacterium
AAAGTATCCGCCGCTCGGGGAGCCGCAGGAAGTCGCGCAGCACGGTGCAGGGCCGCAGGTCCTGGTCGAGCGTCGGCGCCCACGGCGCGAGGAGGAGGCGCCCGCCCGCCTCGAGGAACGCGACGACCGCGCGCTGCGCGGCCTCGGACATCAGCGCCGGCGCGGCAAGGACGAGCGGCTTGCGCGGATCGAGTGCGCCTTCGCGCAGTTCGGTCCACGCGCCCGGATACGGCGTCGCCGCGAGCGCGAAGAGGAAGCCCTTCTCGGCGAATTCCTGCGCCGCGGCGCCGGAAAGGCCGGAGCCGTCGGGCGGCGCCCACGCGCCGAGGCGGAGCGAATCCCACTCGAAGCCGACCTGGACGGAAGATTCGCGCCGCGCGGCGGGCAGGTCCGGATGCTCGGCGAGGAAGCGGCCGAAGTCCTCCAGCGCGCCGAAGGTGTCGTTGCGGGAGCCGTCCGAGCGGACGAGCGCGTTGTAGTCGTAGACATCCGCGCCGGCGCCGGTCTCCCCGAACTCCGGCCCGCCCGTGGCGACGTAGAGGTTCAGGCCCTTGGCGCCGGCCGCGACCTGCGTCATCCACGCGGCGAGCAGGTCCTCGCGCAGGATCGGCGGCACGTCGGAGGGCGAGCCGCCGGGAATCTCGAGGCCGACGGGCGGGAAGCCCATCGCGGCGACGGAGTCCACGTCGAACCGCGCGCCCAGCGCGTAGGACGCGGTCGGGTTCTCGTGGCCCCACGCCGGGCCGAGCGTGTAGTAGTGGTCGAAGCCGAGGAAGAAGCCCGGGCCGAGCGCGACCGGCGTTTCCGCGAAGAGCGGCGTGAGGAACGTGCTGCCGCAGTTGTGGCACATCGGCGCGTCGATGCCGTCCTCGCGCAGCCAGCCCCGGAGCGTCGCGAGGTAGTCGCGCAGCTGCTCCAGGTAGCAGCGGAAGAAGTCGCGGCGGCGGCGCTCGTCGCCGGGCGTCGCGGCGGGCTCGGACTGCGCGAGCGGCGGAATCTGCGCCAGCGACGCCCACGCGCCGCCGTAGGCCTCGCTCGCGGCGGCGGCGGAGCCGAACTTGCGCGCGAGCCAGCGCGGCCAGCGGCCGTCCTCGCGCCCGAGGCCGAACGTCTCCGGGTTGGCGTCCGGCGGACCGAACCAGAGGTGCACGCCCGCGAGCTCGTTGTCGAGCTGGACGATCGCGACGGGCCCGCCGCGCGAGGCGAGGAACGGGCGCGCGACCTCCGCGACGGCGCGGTACCAGCGCCGTGCCTTCGCGAGGAAGAGCGGGTGCATGTAGGAGATCCGGCCCGCGAAGGGGCCCGCGTCCGTGCCGTCCGCGCGCTTCCAGCGCAGCGCGGGATGGTCGCGCTCGAGCCACGCCGGCAGGCCGTTGCAGACGAGCTCCGAGTAGGCGTAGGGGCCGGGGCGCAGCAGCACCGGGAGGCCCTCCTCCGCGGCCGTTCGGAGGAACGCCGCGAGGTCCCGCTCCGGGCGGTCGCCGAAGACGATGCGGCCCTCCTCCGGCTCGTGGACGATCCACGGCACGTAGGTCGCGAGCATGTTGACGCCCGCCTCCCGGAGCATCCGCATCCGGCGCCGCCAATCGTCCGCCGGCACGCGGAAGTAATGGAATTCGCCGGAGAGCAGGAACCGGCGCTCGCCGTCGAAGAAAAGACTCGTCGGGTCGTGCGTGAGCTTCATGGTTGGGCTGTTTGGGTGTCTGGGCCGCCTTGGCGGCCGGCGTGGACGGCGGCGCGGCAGGATCGCCGTGATTGACCGGGACGCCGGGACGAACGGCGCGGAGGCGCTCCCCCGCCGCCAATCCCGGACGGGGTCAGAATTCGACCTTCGTCCCGTCCTGGAGCGTGGCGGTTCCTGACGAAGCCGGTTCGCGAGTGGATCCGAAGTTCCAGAAGGTCTTCTTGACGGACAGCGGCGGTTGTTTCACGGCGCCCGCGGCGGCGAGCTGCGCGTCCACCGCCGCGACGGTCGCGGCGTCGTCCGCGGCGACGTGGAGAACCGTTTTCACGCCCTTGGCGCCCAGCATCCTGCGGACGCCCGCCAGATCGCGCTCCGACAGGTTTTTCACGACGAGCGCGCGGTAGCGCTGGTGGCCGACGCGGAGCCAACCCTCCGCGTCGACGCGGAAGGTCCCGGCCTGCAGCTCGGTCGAGGGATAGGCGTCCACGGCCCAACCCTTGCCGTGCAGGCCGTCCGCCACGGCGGCGCCCCAGTCGCGGTAGGCCGGCGACGACCAGTCCATCACTTCGAAATGGCCGAAAACGAGCGCCACGGGAGAGTCGAGCTGCGCGGCGGTCGTGCGGTCGAGCTCGCGCAGCTTTTCCAGGGTCTCCACCATGCCGGGCTGCTCGAAGATCGAGAGAATCGTCCGGTTGCGCCGCTCGGAGGGCGGAAACCGGGCGTCCCAGTTGCCGCCGTAGACGCGGTGGAACGTCATCCGCCCGCCGCAGAGCGCGTAGCGCTTCACGGCGTCCAGATACTTTTCGGGGCGGTCCTGGTATCCTTCGTTCATCCAGACGGAACCGCCGGTTTTCTTCGCCAGGCCGAGCCGCACCGCGACGGGCGTGATTTCGTCCGTCTGCGCGATGTCGCGGTCGGCCGCCCACCAGTCCAGGCCGTTTTTCTGGAAATCGAAGCGGTCCACGAGCGGGAACCAGGTGGAGTGCTTGGTCACCACCGCGTCCGGGCCGAAGAGCGATTTCGTCTCGGCGTAGTGGCGGCGCTCGATCGCCGCGCAGCGGCGGTAGATCGCCTCCTCGTAGCGGCGGATCGCGGCGCCGCGCTCCTCGTCGCGCCCGGCGGGAGCGGTCCCCATCAGGACGATGTCCGCCTTGAGGTCCGCCCCGAAACGCGCCTTGTAGTCGGCGGCCATGGCGTCGGAATACCAGAACGCGCGGTGGCGCGCGAACACCTCGTCGGACGTCGGCGGGAAGCCCCACTCGTCGCGCATCGCGGTGTCGGCGCCGAGCGCCTTCGCCTCGCGCACGAGTTTGGAGGTGTATTCGTCCAGATGCGGGGCGAAGACGTCCGCGCAGAAGAGCGTGAAGAGCCGGGCCCCGGACGCTTCGTCGAACGGTTCCTCGGCCGTCACGTCGTATCCGCGCGTTCCGCCGGTCATGTGGTCGGAAAGTTTCGGCGGCCGGCCGCCGAAGACGACGAGTTTCTGGGCTTCGCCGGGATGGGCCGCGAGGAACCCTTCGCGGGCGAGACGCGGATCGGTTTCGAACGCGACGCGGATGCCCTCTTCGTGGCAGGCGGCGATGAAGCGCTTCGCCAGGTCGCGGACCTCTGCGGATTCGAGGTCCGGGCGGCAGCGCAGGGAAAGCGTCACGAAATCGCACGGCGTCTTTTCCCCGAGCACCCGGGCGAGGCGCAGGAGCGATTCGCCGCCGTCGGCGAAGTCGTCGTTGTTCATGCACACGAACACGTCCACGGGCGGGGGCGAAGGGGCGCGGCGGCGGACCGCCACGCGGAAGGGGACGGGACCCTCCTTGCGCAGAACCGGGTCGAGCGCGCGGCGGCGGTTGGGCGAATCGAGGCGCATGGCGTCCACGCCTTTGGCGAGTTCGTCCGCGTCGAAGACGCCGAGCAGGCGTCCGTCCGCGCGCAGTTCCCAATCGCCCGGCGCGAGCCGCCGGACGACCAGCACGTCGGGTTCCTTGAGGGAACGCGGGCGGTGTTCGAACTCGACGCCGTCGGGACCGGCGGCCTTGCGGGTCGTGCCGGCGATCGCGGCGACCGGCGCCAGCAGCGCGAGGAGGAGGGGTTTCGTCTTCATGCCGGGAATCCTTGGTTTGTGATGGGCGTGTTTCACACGCGGAGGGCGCCGCCTCCCCAGCGGCGCGTTTCGCCGCCGAGCGAGAGTTCCGCCGGAACGTCCGGCGGGGTTTCGGCTTCGCCGGTCCAGCGGCCGCCGTCGAGCCGCAGGTCAAGGCGGACCTCGCCGCCCGAAGGATGCGGGACGGCGCAGCGCAGTTCGGTCAGCGGCCCGGGCTGCGGCTCGATCCGCACGGCGGCAAAGCCCGGGATGGCCGGCCGGATTCCGGCGACGGACGCGAGCGCGTGATACATCGGGTGCGAGCCCCACGCGTGGCAGTCCGAGCGCGTCGGTTCGGGCTGTTCCGGGACGGTCGTCAGGCCGAGCGGCTCGAGCGAGAACCACAGGTCGAAGCAGCGGTAGAGGTCGAGAGGTCGGTGCAGCGCGCGGAAGGCGTCGATGAGGTAGGAGCGGTAGTAGACGGTCGTCCGCGCGAGATCCGGCGCCGTGGCGAGCGCTTCTCCGAACGCCGCTTCGCGCCCGGCCGGGACGAACCCGCCCAGCGCGGCCATGCACTGCGTGTGCTCGAGGAAGCGCGTATGCGCCGCATCTTCGGCGAAGAGGTTCCGCGCCTCGTCCCAATAGACCGAGGCGACGGCCCGGCCGATGCGGTCGGCGAGCCGCCGGTCCCACGCCGCCGGCTCCGGGTCGCCCGCCCAGTCCTCGACCTGCGAAGCCATTCGCAGCGTCCAGGCGAAATGCAGGTTGTTCACGGGGCTCGCGCAACCGCATTCGCCGCACGGCGGCGTGCCGCCGGGCCATCCGGGGGTCCAGTCGACGAAGTTCCAGCCGATCGGGTTGCGCACGAGGCCGTCTTCGCCGAGGCGCTCGCTCCAGGCTTGCAGCACGGCGCGGACGCCGCCGAGGCGCTTGCGGACGAACGCCCGGTCGCCGCGCCACATCATGTAGTCGGCGACCATCTGGACGAAGTGCAGCGCGTAGGCGGGGATGACGAGCGGCGCGCCGTCCGACTGGCGCGACTGCACGAGCCCGGATTCGGAGCGCGTGCGGTCGAGCACGAGCATCGCCTTGCGTGGGAGCCGATCGTCGCGCGTCGTGGCGTAGGTCGCGAGCATCTCCAGGCGCGCGTCGCCGCCATACATGAGCTGCTCGTAGTAGGGGCAGTCGAAGTAGCTCTCGTGCGAGCACATCCGCATCGTGCGCTCCATGATCCGGAGCGCGCCGCCCCAGCGCGGGTCGCTCGACTCGAAGCGGTAGGCCCAGTCGATCGGGTAGCCCGTCTCGCGCAGCGAGAGCGAGCGCACCGCGAGCGGCTCGTCCGCGGTGCGCACGACGATCTCCGCGAACCGCCCCGCCTCGAACCACAGCGGCTCGAAGGCGCGCGGCGCGTCCCCGCCCGGCGCGACGAACGCGTCCGCGAGGCCCCGGAAACACTTGCCGTCGATCGCCTCGCGCGGCCCCTTCGCGAAGCCGTCCGGCCCCAGGAAGAGCGCCTCGGCCCAGCGGATCGAGACGTCCGCCCCGCGCCCGCCCGAGACGACGAGACGCGGGAACGCGCAGACGTAGTCGCCGAAGTCGACGATCGCGCGCTGCGCCGAACGCGGCGGCAC
>JAFPUX010000401.1 GCA_017413145.1 Kiritimatiellia bacterium
CGCCCCCAAGGCCGCGGTCGCGCCCTATGCGCCCGCCTCCTCCCGCGAAGCCGGTCCTGTGCCCGGAGCTTCAGCTCCGGGTCCCGCCCCCGCGCCCTCCCCCGTCCCGCCGCCGGCCCCCGCCGAGGGCGAGACGCTCAAGGCGCCGCTCACCGGCACCTTCTACCGCGCCAACGGCCTCAACGCGCCGAACCTCGCGGAGGAGGGCACGGACATCCGCGCCGGCGCGGCGATCTGCATCATCGAGGCGATGAAGCTCTTCAACCAGATCAAGGTCGAAAAGCCCGTCCACCTCGTGCGCTTCCTCGTGAAGACCGGCGAAACGGTCCAGAAGGGCGCGCCCTACGCCGTCGTGAAGCCCGTCTAGGGAAGACGGCCCCGCAGACGGAAGAAGCCGCGCGGAACCCCGTTCCGCGCGGCTTTTTCCATCGCGCCTCCGCGGATCAAGCCGCCGGCGCGACCGCGGCGGGCGGCGCCGCGGGAAGTTCCGCCGGGACGGGGTCCGGGACGCGGTCCTTGTAGTAGCACAGGATCACGCCCGTCGCGACGGCGCACGAGACGAGGCCCACGACGAGGCCGACCTTGAGCCATTCGAGGAAGGCGACCTTGATCGAGTACTTCTTGCCGAGCATCGAAATCGCCACGAGGTTCGCCGTCGAGCCGATCGCCGTGATGTTGCCGCCGAAACACGCGCCGAAGAGAAGCGCCCACCAGAGCGGGGACATCTCGGGCGCGCCGGCCACGATCTTCTTCACGATCGGGATGAAGGTCGAGACGAACACGATGTTGTCCACGAACGCCGAGCCGACCGCCGTGATCGCCACGATGAGAGGCGTGAGCAGGAAGCGGTTCGGCGCGCCGCCGCCCTCGGGGGCGATTTCGTCCGCGATCACGTCCGTGACGCCGCAGTGCTCCAGCGCGAACGACACGGCGAAGAGCATCATGAAGAAGAGCAGCGACCACCATTCGATGGAACTTTCCACGTAATGCCGCGCGCGGTGGCTGCGGAAGACCATCAGCAGGCCGGCGATCGCGAGCGGGGCGGCGACGAGCATCGTGTTGGGCTCCAGGCCGAGCAGGTGCTCCAGCGGGTGGTGCGAGGCGATGAACGCGAGCGCGCCCAGCAGGATCGCCAGGCCGCGCTTGTAGGGGATTTCGACCATCGGGCCGAGGCCGACGTGGCTCGCGCGGCGTTCGGCGAGGCGCTCGTCCAGCAGCTTGATGTCCTTGCGGTAGTAGACCAGCAGCACGAAGAAGACCGCCAGCAGCGCGAGGAACGTGATCGGCGTGGCGTGGAAGATGAAGTCGCCGAACGAAAGCGGGACGCCCTCGTCGCCGGCGGCGCCCGGGTTCCAGTGGTAGTCGGCCTTCGTCCCGATCAGGATGCCGACCGGGTTGCCGAGCATCGTGCCCGTCGAGCCGACGTTCGTCGCCATGACGCTCATGAGCACGAACGGCGTCGGGCGGAGCTTCAGCGTGTCGCACACCTGGAAGACGAGCGCCAGGACGAAGACGATGGAGGTCACCTCGTCCACGATGCCCGGCATGATGCCGGAAAGCAGCATCAGGATCGCGACGAACTTGAGGCCCGTCATCTTCTTCGCGTTGATGATCGACTGGATGATCCACGTGAACAGGCCCATGTCCTTCAAGGCGCCCACGAGCGTCATCATGCCCACCAGCAGCAGGATGATGTGCAGCTCGGTGCTGTGGACGAACTCGGAAAGCGTCAGCACCTTGAGCGCGAGCAGCGCGGCGATGCCGATGAACGCCACGCCGAGACGCCGCTCCTCGAACATGAGCGTCGCGCAGATGATGAGCGTGAAGACCGAAACCGCGGCGATCTGCCGCATCGAGAGCAGGCGGCCGGGATCCGCGGTAGCGGCCAGGTCGGGGTAGAAGGCCGCTGCGTCCGGGGGGGCGGGCAGGAGCGACGCGAGCCAGCCCGTCAGGAGGGCGGCCAGGAACATGCCGGCGAACTGGAGCCGGACGAGACGCTTGGGGTTGGAGGAGGAGGACATGGCGATCAGTCGCGGAAGACCTTGTTGAGGAAGTGGGGCAGCGTCACGACGCCGACGAGCTTGCCGTCGTCCAGGACGTAGCAGGTGCCCGCGTCGTGGCGGGACAGGGCTTCGGCGACCGCGATGGCGGGCTGGTCGACGGAGACGCTGGCGTAGTCGTCGCTCGTGATGTCCGCCATCCACGTGCTGGACTCCTTGCGGAGCAGCGCGGCGAACGGCTCGAAGTTGGAGAAAACGGAAAGGTTCTCCATCCAGAGCAGGTAGTCGGGGATGCAGAGGCCGAGGACTTCGTCGGCGGACGCTTCGCCAACGAGGTACCCCTCCTTGTCCACCACCGGGATTTCGGTCTGCCCGGTCCGGACGATCAGGTCGATCGCGGCCTTGACGCTGTCCGTCTCGCGCAGGACGTTGGCGGGCTTTTCCATCATGTCCGCCGCGCAGACGAAGTCCGGCAGGTCCTTGCCTTCGCGTTCGAAGAAAGAGCGCACGTCCGCCGGCGTCTTCCGGAGGACGATTTCGTCCAGGAAGGCGGGATCCTGCAGCTTCTTGGCGACGCCGGCCGCCACTCGGAGATACGCCGCGGGCGCGTGCGCGGGCGTAAGGACGAGGATCGCGAGCCGCGCCGTCTCCTCCGATCCGGGGAAGCGGATGCCCCGCTCGGAGGTCGCGAGCGCCATGTAGGTCTCCTCGATCCCCTCCAGGCGGGCGTGGGGCATCGCGACGCCCGGCGCGACGAACGTCGGCGCCTCGGCCTCGCGGTCCATCACCGCGCGGGCGGCGGCGACCGGGTCGATCGCCGGTTCGCGGGCGGCCACGAGACGCACCAGCGCGTCGACGACGGCCGCCCCCTCGGCCAGCTCGGTCCGGCACAGGACCTCGTTTTCGGAAAAAGCGGGCGCGGACTCCCGGTCCGCGGGCGGCGTTTTGGACGGCATGGATGGAACTCCTTCCGGAATTGTCGGATGGCCGGGGAGCATACCCCTCCCGCCCCGAAAAAGCAAGGCCAAAAAAAACGGCCCCCGCGAAAGCCGAAAAAGGGCTTGCGCGCGGGGACCGGAATGTGATAACATGCCCCGCAAATGGACATAGGACCGCAATGGCCGGCATGACACCCCCGCAACCCGCGACGGACGGACAGCCGTTCGACTTCACCCTGGACGAAATCCGCGCCTGGGGCGGGGAGCGCCAGTACGTCGAAGCCCTCGAGCAGTACGCCAACAAGGGCGACGTGTCCAACCCGTCGTTCGCCGGCGACGTCGGCGAAGCCGACATCACCCACGCCGGCCACACGATCCACACCCGTTTCCGCACCTTCCCCGGCAAGCGCCGCATGGTCGAAAACCTCTGCCCGTGCGCCTCCTCCCAGCGCGACGGCCGCATCTGCGTGCACATGCTCGCGGCCGCGATCGCGCTCGCCCAGCGCGCGCGCCGAGAACGCGCCGACCGCATCGAGCGGATCGAGGCGGTCCGGGCCGGCCGCGCCGCCGTCCCGCGCGGCCTCC
>JAFPUX010000402.1 GCA_017413145.1 Kiritimatiellia bacterium
CCGGCAACACCTACGAGGCCACGATCACGCTCGTCGTGGGCGACGACGAATACACCAAGACCACCGTCCTCGAACAGGGGCGGCCCGTCATCGCGGAGGAGCCGGGCTGGATCCACGAGACGGCGTCCACGTTCGAATCCACGGGCGCGTGGTCCGGTGAGAAGGCGGTTGTCGCCGACGGCGCGATCGTCGTCTCCAACGCGACCTTCACGGCGGCGACGGCCGCGCCCGGCGACGCCGTCGTCACGATCACGTCGACCTTCCTGTTCGGCGAACCGTCGGACGACGCCTTCGAGACCTCCGACCGCGCGGCCATCACCGTCGTCCCGGTCGACGGCGTCGGCCGCTACGCGGTCGCGACCGCGAACGGCGTGGAGACGAACCTCTCCGTCGTCGCGGAGACCGCCTCCCCAGTGACCGTCATGGTCGTGATGGACTGCTGGGCGAAGAAGGTCTCCTATTCGGTCGACGGCATGGCGCTCGGCACCTATCCGATGGCGGAGAAGGCGGACGGCGTCTCGACCATGCGCTACTCCGGCGCGACCGCCGTCACCGCGCTCGACGGCACGTATCTGATCGAACGGCTCGACACGAACGTCGCGAAGGCCGGTGACACGGAGTACCCGACCGTCGAGGAGGCCGTCCAGTCGGGCAAGAAGCCGATCGAGCTGCTCTGGGACGCGTCCTGGGACCCGACGACGCCCGGCGTGCACACCATCACGACGAACGGATACGACCTCGAGATCGGCGGCGACCTCGAGAGCTCCGTCACGGACAACGGCGACGGCACGATCACGGTGACCGTGACCGACGGCACCGTCCACGTCCGCGCCAAGTCGATCACGGTCGGCGAAACGACGATCCTCGTCGGCGTCGACGGGATCAAGGCCGGCCGCTGGTACGCGCTCGAGAAGACGACGGACCTCTCGCAGGGCTTCGTCCTCGACGAGACGACCTGGACCTCGGCCACCGACCTCCTCGTCGGAACGGGCGAGCTCGAGATCGCCATCGGCGAGAACGAGACGTGCGCGTTCTACCAGATCCGCGAGTCGGACAAGGACCCGAACCCGTGAGGCCGCCCGTGAGACGGGCCGTCTTCCCGAACCACATGAAAGAATGCCCATGAGACCCCGGACTTCGCTCATCCCCGCGCTCTCCTGTGCGGCCGTCATCGCATCCGTCCTTGCCGCACGCGGCGAGCCGCTGGTGCGAAGCGGCGACACGATCGTCTTCCTGGGCGATTCGATCACCCACTACGGCGTCGAGCGCTCGCACGGCTACGTGAACCTGACGGTCCAGGGGCTCGCGGCGAACGGGATCGACGTCCTGTGGATCGGACGCGGTGTCCCCGGCGAGAAGGCGTCCCAGATGCGCGCGCGCTTCCAGCGGGACGTCGTCGACAGCCATCCGGCCGTCGTGACGATCAGCGCCGGCGTGAACGACGTCGCCCTCTCCGACCAGGAGCCCGCAAGCGGCCCCGAGGACGTCGAGGCGATGATCCGGATGGCGCAGGAGGCCGGCATCACGCCCGTCGTGATGACGCCGACGTTCGCGGTGTTCAACACCGAGGACGGCGACTCGACGAGCGCCTACGCGGCAACGGTGCGCGGCTACGCGGCGACCTACGCCGTTCCGCTCTGCGACACCTGGCAGGCGATCATCGACTGGAAGGCGAGTTCCGCGACGCCCTACCTCGAATACCAGCTCCACTACAAGGCGACGATCGACGGCGTCCACATGGCGCCGGCGGGCGACCGCGTGATGGCGTGGACGCTCCTTCGCGCGCTGGGGCTCGGCGACGCACAGATGGCGAACGCCGAGGCGGCCTGGAACGCGAACGAGAAAATCTGGTCAATCCACCCAGCGGTCAAGATCACCGCGGCGCAGCTCGCGACGTTCAAGCAGGCCGCGGCCAACGCCGGGATGGGCGGCGGCGAGTTCTCCAAGGTCGTCTTCCGGCGCGGGCTAGCCTCGCTCGCCGCAAACCCGTCGGTCGAGCAGGAGGCGTCCGGGTCCGGCGCGGAGACCTTCTCCGCGGGCTTCTCGATCAACATGGCCGACTACGACACGCTCCTTTCCACCTCGCTCGCGTCCGCCTACGTTCCGGCAGACAGCAAGAAGGGGCATGTCGACGCGACGATCGGCATGGCGATGCTGCGCGGCATCCGCGAGTGCGAACCCGGCGACCCCGTCGTCATCGAGCCGCAGGACGTCCAGGTCGATCGCTTCACGCGCGCGGTCGCGTTCACGGTTTCCGGCTACGCGGGACAGACGGCTCTCGCGGACTTCCCGGTCGCCGTTCGCCTCGCCGAGGATTCGCCCGAAGGGTTCCGCTACGCGGACCTCGCCGACCCGACGAGCGGGAGCGAGCTGCGCTTCGCCGACGCCGCGGGCAAGTCGCTGGACAGCGACGTCGAGGAATGGAACACGAACGGCGTCTCCCTCGTCTGGGTCAAGGTCCCCTCGCTCGCGCGGGGGACGACGTTCACGATGTACTACGGGGGCACGCCAACCGACGAGGTCCGGGCGTTCCGCGCGTGGTCGGCCGACTACGTCGGCGTCTGGCACATGGCCGAGGCGGAGGGCGACGTCTCCGACGCCGCGGGCAACGGGCTGGCGGCCTCGCCGAACGGAAGCGGCGCGGCGTATTCCGTCGCGGGCGAGGGCGTCTTCGGCAGGGGGCGCTTCAACACCTCCGTCCGGAACAAGGGAACCGGACGTTCGATGCTCGTCGTGAACGATTCCTATCTTCTCGACCTCGGCAGCGACTTCACGTTGTCGGGCTGGGTGAAGATGACCGACACGATCGACGGCGGCGGACTTGCGCGCATCGCCGTCCGCAGCGCCGACGGCGCCACGCCGGAATGGGAGGTCGCGCTCGCGGACGCCATGACGCTGCAGGCCTGCGGCAACGGCGGCGCCACGCTCTCCGGGACGATCCCGTCCGCGATGGACGGCTGGCGGCACGTCGCCGCCGTCTACGACGGAACGGCGCTGACGGTCTACGTCGACGGCGCGGCCGTCCTGAGCGGCGCGATCACGGCGGCAAAGGACAGCAACAACAAGCTGTGCTTCGGCACGAAGGGCGGCCTCTACAACGGGCACTTCACGGGCCTCTTCGACGAGTTCCGCCTCCGCGACGCCGTCTGCTCCGCCGACTGGGTGAAGGCCGAATACGACCAGGCCTCCGCCTCCTTCCTCTCGGCCTCCCCGGCGGCGGACATCTCCGGCGGCGGGCAGGCCGGACGATCCCGCGCCGTCTTCTCCATCGATTGACACGCACCCCGTCCGTAGGGTACCGTTCCGATCCGAACCCCAAGGCACGACCATGAATACCATCCTCCGATCGATCGCTCTGCTCTGCCTCGTCGCGCACGCGTCCGCGGGCGAACTCCTGACGGGCGAGGCCGCCGCCGCGAAATTCCCCGCGGAGCTGCGGGAAATGGGGCTCCACACCGCGAAGTGGATGCAGCTCACGAACGGCGTCGAGTACTACTACGGGCGCTTCACGAACCTGCTCGGGACCGTGGACGGCTTCACCGCCTCGAAGAACGACCTGCACCTGCTGCGCATCGACTACGCCAACGCCCCCGTCCGGATGAAGTTCGTCGACCACACGCAGGAGTCGACGAAGCGCCGGACGACGTCCTGGACCGCCGCGCAGCA
>JAFPUX010000403.1 GCA_017413145.1 Kiritimatiellia bacterium
CGCCGCGCGGAATGCGCGGCGCGCGCGGGGGGATGGTTGGGCCTGCGTAGAAGAGGCGTCCCTGCGGGGCGGTGCCTCGGGGACGCCTCAGCGCGGATACGGACCGGAACGGACGCCTAGATCGCGCCCGTCGGCGTCGGATTCTTCTTCCCGGACTTCTTGTGGGGGACGACCGGGGCCGGCGGCGGGACGACGGCGGCTCCGACGTGGATGCCGTTGCGCTCGGGCTGGATTTCGGACGGATCGGCCAACAGCAGGTCGGCGGAGTCACTGTCTCCCTTCATCTTGTAGGAAGAGGAGCGGAGCGCGTCGAGGGTGCTGGAGTAAACGTCCTTGATCGCGGAGGTGTCGACGTCGGCGAGCGTCTCGTCGACGTTGTCGAGAGCGGCCTTGACTTCCTTGGCGACGTTCTTGGAGAGGCCGGCGCCCACGCCATCGAGGAAATCGGCCCCGCCCGTGACGAGCGCGGCGGCGGCGGCGGCGACGTTCGCGAACGTCGTCTTCTCGGCCTTGCCGGAACCGGCGTCGGAAGCGGCGGCGACGGCGTTCTCGACGATCGCGGCCGCGGCACCGGAATCGGACTCCGCCTTCACGGCGGAGACGGCGGCGAGCGCGGCGGCGACTTCGCCGACGGCCTGGGTCTTGGCGTCGCCGGCGGCGGAGACGGCGTCCGAAACGGCGGACTTGACGGCGTTGGTGGCCTCGCCGGGCTCGGCCGCGTTGACGGCCTTGGCCAGCTTCACGTACTGGTCGGCGGGCAGGACGGGATCCGCCGCGAAGGCGGACGGGGCCGCGACGAGCGCGCAGAGGGCCGTCGCGAAGAGAGCGGTGCGGTAGGTGTTTTTCATTTCGTTGTTCTCGTTGAGTTGGGGTTGCGGAGGGGTCCGCGTTTGTTGTTTTTGGTTCAAATGAGCCGGAAGCTACCAGCCGAAGTCGAAGTTGTCGTCGCCGAACGCGTCGTCGCCCGAGTCGCCGCCGTCCTCCGAATCGTCCGGATTCCACTCGTCGCCGTCGCCGGAGTCGCCGGAGTCCGCGTCGGGGTTCCACTCCTCTTCTTCGCCGCCGGAGGCGCCCGCCAGGTCCTCGGAAACCGCGAGGGCGCTGTGCTCGCCCGAAACGGCCGCCGCGACGCTGGTCCACATGCCGACGTTGGTCTGGCCTTCGAGGTAGTGGTAGCTCTTCATCTCGTAGTTGTTGCCGCGGGGGTAGTAGACCATGACGGCCACGGCCATGCGGCCGCCGACCTCGGCGTACTGCCGCCAGATCTTGCCGATGCAACGGGCCTTGAAGAGGACGCGCTCCTCCGCGTCGGCCCCCTTCTCGAAGGACACGACGTACTCGCCGTTGACGGTGGAAATCGACGTCTGCTCCGGGTTTCCGGAAATCATGACCGCCGCGTTGCGCTTCATGTCCTTGATCGCGAACTGGGGCCCGTTGATTTCCATCGTGCCGTTCTGCGTGGTGAAGGTCGCCGAGCAGAAGCCGGGCGCGGCCGGATCGGCCGTGACGCGGACTTCGTTGCGCTGCGAAAGGCGCGTGCATTCGCCGACGGGCGTCTTGACGACGATCGCCGAAAGGTTCTTGTCCACCAGCGCGTCGCCGATGGCGCTGCCCGTCTTCTGGGTGTTGGCCGTGATGAACGTGTTGACGACGCCGCGTTTGACGTCGAAGACCTTGACTTCGGTCCGGTCGTCGGCGTCGCCGACGGTCATGTCCAGCACCGTCGCGTCCGTCCCGCGGCCGAGGCGGAAGCGGAAATCGCGCGCAAGCTCGATGTAGGCTTCGCACGGGGCGGCCGGCACGCCGTTCGTCATCGTCGTCGCGTCCGGGACGAGGATGCGCGTGCCGTACGGATAGGAGTGGTCGATCCGCATCGGCTCCGGCTCGCGGCCGGGACGCACGACCTGGACCGCGCCGACGACGCGCGTCGCGGTGAAGAGGGGTTCGAAGATGTCCGCGGACGCCGCGGGCGCGCCCGCGAGGAGGACGCAGGACGCGAAAATCGCGCGCTGGAAGGAAAGTCGCATGGGTGTCTCCGGTTCGGATTGACGGGAACGGCGGTGTATCATAAATGGAACGGGCTTCAAAGTCAACACCGAAATCGCGCGCGTCTCCCGCGCGCGGACGGAGTCACTCCGCCAGCCCCGCCGCCCGCAGCGCCTTGCGCGCGTCCGCGCGGCCGAGTTCGACCAAGTGCCGCGCGGTGGCTGGGTCCGCGTCGAAGACGCCTTCCCAGCCGAACGCGCCCCCGATGTCTTCGGACGGAACGATCTCCACGAGCCGGACCCCGGCGGCGGCGGCCATCGCGCGGTTCTTCTCCACGCGGCTCCGGACCAGGTGGGGTTCGTCGTCGAGGTAGACGACGAGCGCGGTCTTGATGTCCGGATGCTTCTCCAGGACCGGTTCGAGCGGGACGTTGTCCCCGCCCCGGCTCTCCCATCCCCCGTCGACGTAGGTCTTGCCGTCGATCCGCACCGTGTCGAAACCGAACGGGATCGCCGTGGAGGCGCGCAGCATGAGGATCCGCCGGTCGTGCGGCTCGTCGTTGAGCGTCCACGTCTTCGAAACCGAACCGGCGCCCTTTTCGACGGCGGTCGCGTAGACGCGGGGCGCGCCCTGCGGCCAATCCCGTGGAAGCGCGGCCTCCAGCGCCGCCGCCAGCCGCGACGAATCGATGTAGCCTTCGCGCGGCGCGTCCGACGCGACCGTCTCGACGTAGTCGCCCGCCGCGCGGACGAGCGTGGACAGGACGAACGACGCCCACCCCCTCCATTCCTCGCCCGTTTCTTCCGCCACGGCGACGGCGCGCGCGGCGTCGTCCACCGTCTTCTGGATTGTTTCGCCGACCCGGTTCGTGTTGAGCGCGAACACGTCTTCCATGTGTTCGAGCCAGAGCGTCCCGGCCGCGTCCGGCCGCGTCGCGAACAGCGCCGCGTTGATCGCCCCGACGCTCGTCCCGGAAACCGCCGCCACGCGCGGCGCGAGCCCCGCCGCCTGCAGTTCCCGCCACACGCCGACCTCGTACGCCCCCTTCGCCCCGCCGCCCGACAGGACGAGCCCGAGCGGCGCGGGCTCCGCCGCGGCGCAGCCGCAGCAGGCGAGCGCCAGTCCGGCGACAACCAATTCGCGCGTTCCCATGTCCGCCCTCTCCTCGTGCCCGATTCAGTCCCCGGCCCCGACGACGACGATCCGCTTGCCCTGGAGCGAGTCGACGAACTTCTGGATTTCTTCGATCTTCCGGGCCTGTTCGGAAGAGAGCTGGTTCTTGGCCCGCGCCAGTTCGCTTCCGGTCAGTCCCGACGGAACGAAGGTTTCGCGGTCCAGCGCGTACCGGATGTCGCTCGCGAGGTCGGAAGCCGACTTGCCGCCCGCCGGAATCCCGAGAAGGTCCGCGATCTCTTCGAGCCGGGCCTTCGCGTCGTCCCCCGCGGGCGCCGGAGACGGTTCCCTGACGGAACGGCGGCACGGGTTGCCGTACACGGGATCGTGGAATTCCGCGCAGCCGGACAGGAAGCCGACGTTGACGGCGAGCGAAAGGACGAGAAGCAGGGAAAGGATCGTTTTCATCGTTGGATCGGATTGCGGATTGTTTCAAGGAGCTTTTCGAGCCGTTCCAGCGTACGGAAGGATTCGCGCTTCCGTCCGTCGCCGTCGTTTCCCCATTCGCCGACGCCGTCGAACCCGGGGAGATCGCGGAGGTTCCCGGACGGCGCCGCCGCCAGCAGGTCCGCCCGGTAGGCTTCGACGGCCTCGCGCCGGATTTCTTCTTCGCGGCCGGGATCCGGCTGCGACCGGACGGATCCGGCGACGGCGTCCGCCGCGGCGGCCGGTTGCCCGGCGTCCGGCCCGGACGGAGCGCCCCTGCGCGAAACGAGGAGCGCGGCGCAGCACGCCAGGAGAGCGAGATTCGCGAGAAGGGAAACCGCGAGCGCGGCGGACGGTTTCGCGGGCGGACGGGCGCCGCCGCGACCGGGCGGGGAAGAAGGCGCGGCGCGACCGCTTCCGTCGGCGCCGCTCCGC
>JAFPUX010000404.1 GCA_017413145.1 Kiritimatiellia bacterium
GGCCGCGGCCTTCGCGGCGGACGGTTCCGGGGCGGGGGTTTCCGCGTTCCGCGCGGCGTCCGCGCGCTTGACGGCTTCGCGCGCCTCGATGGCGCGGGCGACGGCTGCGCGCGCTTCCTTTTCGAGCGCGTCCGCGCGGGCGACGAGCTCCTCGTAGGACGGTTCGGCGTCCCCGGCCGCGGCGGACTCCCGCTTCCCGCAGGAAGAACCGGCGAGGGCGGCGGCGGCGAGGAGGACGGCGGCGAAACGGACGGGCGTGTTCATGCGCGGGTATGCTACACGATACCGCCGCGGATTTCAAACGGTCCGCGATTGACCGCGGCGAGGGCGGAATGGTAGAATCGCCCCGTTTCCCGAACCCCGCCACGAGACTTCCGGCATGAACATCTCCGACGACATCCTCTACATCGGCGTCAACGACCGCGGCGTCGACCTCTTCGAAGGCCAGTATACCGTCCCGAACGGCATGGCCTACAATTCCTACGCGATCCTCGACGGCAAGGTCGCCGTGATGGACACGGTCGACGTCCGTTTCCGCCACGAGTGGCTCGACAACCTCGCGAAGGCGCTCGGCGGCCGCAAGCCCGACTACCTCGTCGTCCAGCACATGGAGCCGGACCACTCCGCGAACATCGCCGCGTTCATGGACGCGTTCCCGGGCGCGACGCTCGTGTCGTCCGCCAAGGCGTTCGCGATGATGGCGAACTTCTTCGGCAAGCAGTGGGAGGACCGCCGGATCGTCGTCAAAGAAGGCGACACGCTCGCGCTCGGCAAGCACGTGTTGCACTTCGTCGCCGCGCCGATGGTGCACTGGCCCGAGGTGATCGTCACGTACGACGAAACGGACAAGGTCCTCTTCTCCGCCGACGGTTTCGGCAAGTTCGGCGCGCTCGACGCCGACGAGGACTGGGACTGCGAGGCCCGCCGCTACTACTTCGGAATCGTCGGCAAGTACGGCGCGCAGGTGCAGGCGCTCCTCAAGAAGGCCGCGACGCTCGACATCCGGACCGTCTGCCCGCTGCACGGGCCGGTGCTGACCGGCGACGCGCTCGCGAACGCGCTCGCCAAATACCAGACCTGGAGCAGCTACGAGGCGGAGACGGACGGCGTGTTCGTCGCCTACACCTCGGTCTACGGCCACACGAAGGAGGCGGCGCTCAAGCTCGTCGACCTGCTGAAGGCGCGCGGCTGCCCGAAGGTGTCCGCCGCCGACCTCGCGCGCGACGACATGGCGGAGGCCGTCGAGGACGCCTTCCGCCACTCCAAGCTCGTGCTCGCGACGACGACCTACAACGCGGAAATCTTCCCGTTCATGCACACGTTCATCGACCACCTCGTCGAGCGCAACTACCAGAACCGCACGGTCGGCCTGGTCGAGAACGGTTCGTGGGCGCCGCTCGCCGCGAAGGTCATGCGCGCGAAGTTCGAGAAGTCGAAGAACGTCCGCTTCTGCGAGAACGTCGTCCACGTCCACTCCGCGCTTTCCGATACGTCACGCGCCGAGCTCGAGGCGCTCGCCGACGAGCTCTGCGCCGAATACGTCGCGCGCGCCGACGCCGCCACGCCGAAGAACGACCCGAAGGCGCTCTACGACATCGGCTACGGCCTCTACGTCGTCACGACGAAGGACGCGGCGGGCAAGGACAACGGCCTCGTCGTGAACACGGTGACGCAGGTCTCGGACAACCCGACGCGCGTCGCCGTCACGGTCAACAAGCTCAACTACTCGCACCACGTCGTGAAGCAGACGGGCGTGCTGAACGTGAACTGCCTTTCGCAGGACGCGCCGTTCGAAATCTTCCAGCGCTACGGGTTCCAGAGCGGGCGCACTGCGGACAAGTTCGCAGGCGTCGAGGGGCTCTCGCGCACCGCGAACGGTCTCGTCGTGCTGCCGCGCCACGTCTGCGCCGTGCTCTCGCTCAAGGTCGAGCAGTACGTCGACATGGGTTCGCACGGGATGTTCGTGTGCTCCGTCGCGGAGAGCCGCGTGCTTACGAACGAGCCCGCCATGACCTACGCCTACTACCAGGCCAACGTGAAGCCCAAGCCGCCGGCGGCGGACGGGAAGAAGAAGGGCTGGGTCTGCAAGATCTGCGGCTACGTCCACGAGGGCGACACGCTGCCGGACGACTTCGTCTGCCCGCTCTGCAAACACGGCGCCGCGGACTTCGAACCGCTGGCGTAGATTTCCCGCAAGAAAGGACCTTTCCATGAAACTCGACGAAGAAACCGTTCTGCAGTTCCATCGCGGCGGCAAGGTCGCGCTGGACCTCCCGCGCCCCGTCCGCACGGTCGAGGACCTGTGCCTCGCCTACACGCCCGGCGTCGGCAAGGCCGTCCTGCGCCTCGACAAGCACCCCGAGGAGGCGTTCGACTACACCGCCAAGGGCAAGACGGTCGCCGTCGTCTCCGACGGCACCGCGATTCTCGGCCTCGGCGACCGCGGCCCGACCGCCGCGATTCCGGTCATGGAGGGCAAGTGCGTCCTGTTCAAGTCGTTCGCGGGCGTGGACGCCTGGCCGGTCGTCCTCGACAACTGCCGCGTCGGCGGCGCGAAGACGGGCAAGACAGACCCGCAGCGCGTGATCGACGCGACGCTCGCGATCGCGCCGATGTACGGCGGCATCAATCTCGAGGACATCGCCGCGCCGGCGTGCTTCGAGGTGGAGGACCGCCTCCAGGAGCTGCTCGACATCCCCGTCTTCCACGACGACCAGTGGGGCACCGCGGTCATCGTTCTCGCGGCCGTGCAGAACTACGCGAAGCTCGTCGGCAAGCCGCTGTCGGATCTGCGCGTCGCGATGAACGGGGCCGGCGCGGCCGGCATGCGCATCCGCGAAATGCTGCTCGCCGCCGGCACGGGTCGCGTGATCTCGTGCGACAGCAAGGGCGTCATCTACAAGGGCCGCCCGGACCTCTCGGGCCGCAAGCTGCTCGCCGCGGAAGAAACGGACTGCCGCACGCTGCAGGACGCCGTGCGCGGCGCGAACGTCTTCATCGGCGTCTCGGTCGCGGGCGCGCTCAAGCCCGAATGGGTGCAGACGATGGCGGAGAACCCCGCGATCTTCGCGCTCGCGAACCCCGATCCGGAAATCCGCCCCGAGCAGGTCGCGGAGGCGATGGGCGACAAGCCGTACGTCATGGCGACGGGCCGTTCGGACTTCCCGAACCAGATCAACAACGTGCTCTGCTTCCCGTTCCTCTTCCGCGGCGCGCTCGACGTGCACGCCCGCAAGATCACGCAGGGCATGAAGCTTGCCGCCGCCGCCGCGCTCGCGGGCGCGGTGCACGAACCGGCGTCCGCCGCCACGCGCGCCCTCTACCCGGGCGAAGACCTCGTCTTCGGACCGAAGTACGTCATTCCGAAGCCGTTCGACCGCGCGTTGCTGCCCGCGGTCGCGACCGCGGTCGCGGAAGCGGCCGTGCGCGACGGCGTCGCGCGCGACGCGAACTTCGACCCCGCCGCCTACCGCGCCCGTCTCGCCGCCGAAGCCGGCCTGTAGCGCGTCGGGCCGCCGTCCGGCGGAAACCGCTTCCGTCCCGCGCAGGGATGTGGTAGAATCGGGCGGCGTCGGCGGGCTTCCCGGCCCGCCGGGCACCGAAAGGAAACGACATGAAGAAATACGTTTGCAACGTCTGCGGCTACGTGTACGACCCCGAGAAGGGCGATCCGGATTCCGGCATTGCGCCCGGCACAGCGTTCGAGGACATCCCCGAGGACTGGGTCTGCCCCGTCTGCGGCGTCTCGAAGTCCGACTTCTCCCCCGTCGCCTCCTAGCCGTGGCCGGTCCGGAGGAAAGCGCCGCGCTCGCGCTGGATTTCGCGAAGCTGGACGGCGTGCGCGGCTGCGTGCCCGTCGCCGTCCAGAACGCCGACACCCGCGAGGTCGTGCTCGTCGCCTACACGAACGAGGCGGCGATGCGCGAGGCGTTCCGCACGCGCCGGCTCGTGCTGTGGAGCACCTCCCGCGGCGAGCTCTGGGAGAAGGGCGCCACGAGCGGCGCGCGCTTCGAGCTCGTCGAAGCGCGCGTGAACTGCGAGCAAAACTCGCTGCTCTACCTCGTGCGGCCCTGGCCGCCCGGCGCCTCCCACGGCATCTGCCACACGAAGAACGCCGCGGGCGAGCCGCGCAACTGCTTCTACCGCCGCATCGACCTCGACACCGGAGCGCTCGAAAATGCCGACCCCTGACACCCCGGACAAAGCCTCCGCGCCGCAGCCGCCGGCCGCGGCCAAACCCGCGCTCGGCCCGCTGCCGCCCGGCGTGAAGCTCCCGCCGAAGGCGCCCGCGAAAAAGCTCAACCTCCCGCCGCGCCGCACCGGCCCGGTGCTGCCGGTGCTGGACGGCAAGACGATCGCCTGCCCGTACTGCTCGGAGAAGTTCGCCTGGCCGCCCGAGGGGCTCAAGTGCCCCGCGTGCGGCAAGCAGCTGCGACCGCCCGCCGGCTTCGGTCCGAAGGACCGCGAGAAGCGCCGCGTCGCCAAGGAGAAGATCGCCGAGGCGCGCGACCTGGAGCTGCGCAAGCTCGGCGACCCCGCCTCGCTCCGCGTCGGCCCGACGGGCTACCTCATCGCCATCGCGGCGCTCGTCTTCCTCGGCGCCGCGCTGATTTCCGCGTCCAAGCGCCCGGTCGCGAACACGGCGCGCAAGGAGCGCGACCCGTACGTCGCCACGACGAACCTGATGGACATCTACGCGATGGCGCTGGAACACTTCCACACGGACCTCGGGCACTACCCGGACCCGCGCAAGGAGCTGGGCCTCGCGTCCCTCGAGCGCAACGTGGCGGGGTGGATCGAATGGAACGGCCCCTACACCTCCAGCGCGCGACACCTCTTCCAGGACGGCTGGGGCGAGCCGTTCGTCTACCGCGTCACGAACGGCGTCCCGGTCCTGATGAGTTTCGGACCGGACCGCAAGCCCGGCACGGACGACATCGTCGCCCCGCCCGAGTTTTTCCGCTGCCACCCGGACTTCGTCCCCCGCGCCGCGCAACGCGAACGGGAAGACCCGCCCCCCGACCGGCCTCTCAACGTCACCATCGGCGGCCACTTGGAGTAGAGACATGCACGACTTCCTGACACTCGGCGGTCCCGTTTTGTGGATCATCCTCGCGTTCGGCGTTCTCGCGCTCGGCGTGTTCCTGGAGCGCTCGCTGCAGCTGCACCGCGACCGCGTCGACGCGACCGACTTCCTGCAGGGCATCTTCAATTCGCTTCGCCGCGGCAACGCGGCCGAGGCCGCCGCGATCTGCGACGAGACGCCCGGCCCCGTCGCCCGTCTCGCCTCGCTGGCCATCCGCCGCAAGGACTCGCCGCGCGACCGGCTCGAACGCGAGCTCGCGGACGCCGGCGCGGCCGAAATCGCCCGCATGGAGCGCCGCCTCTCGCTCCTGCCGCTCGTCGCGCAGATCGCGCCGCTGTTGGGACTGCTCGGCACCGTGCTCGGCATCCTGCGCGCGTTGCTGTTCATCCGCGGACAGATACCCCTGATGCAGACGGCCGACGTCGCGGACGGCCTGATTCTCGGCGCCGTCACCACGGCCGCCGGCCTGATCGTCGCGATTCCGGCACACGTCGGTTTCAACGTGCTCGCCGTCAAGATCGAACGCCTCGTGCTCGACATGCGCGACGCGTCGTCCGAGCTGCTCGAATTTTTCCACCCCGCCGGCCAAGGCCAACCGTGAGCGACCTTTCCTCCGATCCCTTCCGCGGCTTCTCCGCGGACGCCCTGCGCGAGCGCTACCGCCCGCCACGCCGCATCGCGCGGCCGCTGCTGGCGTTCGTGCCGTGGGTCGACGTTCTCCTGCTCGCGCTCGCGTTCGCGTTCTTCGGGCAGGCCGCCGCGCTCGTCCCGGGGCAGACCGTCGACCTGCCGGACGCGGAATTCCGCGACGGCGCCGCGTCGACGCTCGTCGTCGTCGTCCGCGCGCTGCCCGGCCGCGCGGCGGCCTCCGCGGACGCGGACGCGCCGCTTGCGGAGGCCTTTTTCCGCGACGAACGCTTCCCGCTCGCGCGCCCCGA
>JAFPUX010000052.1 GCA_017413145.1 Kiritimatiellia bacterium
CCCGACGAGCGCCGAGGCCTGCGGTGCGCGGCGCGACACGAGTCCGACGAGCACCACCGCGAGGATCGGGATGAAGTAGATCGAGTTCATCTTCTGGAGGTAGCCGAAGATCGAGGGGATCGCGTCGAGCATCGGCGAGAGCGTCATCGCCGCGAGCGCGATCGCGAGGCCGAACCACTTGCCGGCGCGCACGCACGTGAGGTCCGGCGCCTGCGGCCGCAGCTTCTTGTAGATGCCGAGCGAGAAGAGGGTGCAGGTGGAGTTCAGGGCCGAGTTGAAGCTCGAGAGCACCGCGCCCGCCATCACGGCCGCGAAGAAGCCCGCGAGCCACGGCGGCAGCACCGTGCGGACGAGCTCGCCGTAGGCGTTGGCCTCGCGCAGGAGGCCCGTCGCCTCGTCCACCACCGCGGGCGACGACGGCGCGATCGCGCCGTGCTTGAAGAGGAAGAAGGCCATGATGCCGGGCAGCACCAGGTAGAGCGGTCCGATGAGCTTGAGGAGACCGCACATCAGCACGCCCTTCTGCCCCTCCTTGAGCGAGGAGGCCGCGAGGGCGCGCTGGATGATCTGCTGGTTGGTGCACCAGTAGAAGACGTTGATCAGGAGCACGCCCGTGAAGATCTCGAGGAAGGGCGCCTGGCTGTCCTCGGCGCCGATGGAGTTCACGTGCTCCGGGATGTCGGCGGCGAGGTTCCGCAGCCCGCGGACGATCGAGCCGCCCTGCGCGGCGGCCTCGCCCGAGAGGTCGATCGCGCCGCACGCCCAGAGGCCGAAGAACGTGATCAGGAAGCCGCCGACCAGCAGCCCGATGCCGTTGAGGAGGTCCGAGACGACGATCGAGCGCAGGCCGCCGAAGATCGCGTAGACCGAGCCGATGCACCCGATGACCCAGACCATGATCCAGAGCAGCGTCGTGTTGCTCCGGATCCCCGTCGCGGCGTGCAGGTCGAGGATGCCCATCATGCCCTTCGCGCCGGTGTAGAGGATCATCGGCAGGAGGATGAACATGTAGGCGAGCAGGAAGATCACGTTGCAGACGAGCTGGGCGCGCGAGCCGAAGCGGATGTCCAGCAGCTCGGGGACCGTCGTGATGCCGCTGCGGAGGAACTTCGGCAGGAAGAAGAGCGCCATCATCACGATCGCGACGACGCCGACGACCTCCCACATCATCACCGCGAGGCCGGTCGTGTAGCCCTGGCCGTTGAGGCCGACGAGCTGTTCGGTCGAGAGGTTCGTGAGCAGCAGCGAGGCCGCGATGAACGGGAACGTGAGCGAGCGTCCGGCGAGGAAGAAGCCGTCGTTCGAGCCGGAGTCGCCGCCGCGGCTCTTCCACCAGGTGATGGCGGCCACGAGGGCGGTGAAGAAAGCGAAGGAGCCGAGGGTGAGTGCGGTGTTCATGGCGGGGAGGGGAGAGGTGAGAGGTGAGAGGCTAGCGCGCCGGGCCAACGGACAGTTCGAACGGACCGACGGGCATGCCGTCGGCGGAGACGAGGTCGCAGTCCGGATAGTCGTCCCAGGCGTAGCGGACGGAAGCGGGCCCCGTGGCGGGGTCGCCATCGGAGCCGATCGTCACGGTGTCGCCCTCGGCCGTCGCCTCGGCCCATTCGAAGGTCTTGCCGTCCTTTGAAACCTGGAAGCCCTTGACGGCGCCGGGCCTCAGCGCGGCGGGCCTGCCGCTCACGGGGTCGGCGAAGCGGACCCGCACCTGCGCGGACTTGCCGGACGCGAGCGCGACGTCGTCCGCCGGAACGGGGCTCAGCGCCTGGTCCTTGCGGCCGTAGGTCTGCGCGAGGGCGAGGGCGGCGAGGCGTTCGCCGACCGCCCGCTTGTTCTTCGGGTGGATGTCGCCGTGGTCGCCGACGTCGATGGTCACGGCGGTGCCGCTGTTCGGGACGGTCTGCCCGATCTGCGTCTGCGCCCAGCGCATCGCGGCCCAGCCCGAGTCGACGGGCTGCTCGTGCGTCCCCCGGTAGGCGGCGAGCTGGACGATGTAGAACGGGAACGCGTCGACCGCGCCCGAGAAGCCGTCGCGCCACTCGCCGATCACGGCGGGCAGGAGCGACTTGTACTGTTCCGCGCGGCCGACGTTGCTGCAGCCCTGGTACCAGATCGCGCCGCGGACGCCCATCGGGAAGAGCGGCGCGACCATGCCGTTGAAACACGCGGCGGGGACGTTCGGGAAGCCGCCCGGCTTGGTGGGGTCCTTCGGCTCGGGGTTGTCGCGGAGCGAGGGGCCGGCGAGGCGGCGCCAGTCGCCGCCCGCGAGCGAGAGCGCGGGCGCGGCGCCGCCGAACTCGAAGCGCGGCACGTCCGTGTCCGCGCCGTGGAAGCCGCCGTTGCCGCCCGAGTCGAGCACGCGGACGGCGAGCGTGTTGGTGCCTTCGCGGAGGAGCCCCGCGGGAATCTTGTAGCGGCGCAGCTCCTGCCAGCCGGCCGTGTGGCCGATCTTCGTGCCGTTCAGCCAGGCGTCGTCCTCGTCGTCGATCGCGCCGAGGAAGACCGTCGCGTCCGCGGCGGCGGCCTGCTCCGCGGTGGCTTCGAACGCGGCGCGCAGCCACACGACGCCGTCGTAGCCGCCGGAAATGGCCTGCTCGAAGGAGAAGGGCATGGGGGCGTCCGCCCAGCCCTCGCCCTCGGTGAAGTCCGGCGCCGCGGCGGCCTCGCCGACGGGGTCGAGCTTCTTCTTCCACGCGTCGTGCTTCGCCTGGAACTTCTCCGGGCCGTCCTTCTTCCAGTCGTCGATGACGCGGCGGCGCTCCGCGACGGCCTTTTCGAGGTTGGGGACCGCGGCGGCGCGCTCCATGGAGAGCCACGTCTCGGCGACGGTGCCGGACCAGCAGTCCTCGACGAGGCCGACCGGGACGCCGATCTCGCGCTGGAGGGCGCGTCCGAAGAAGAAGCCGCACGCGGAGAAGCCGCGGGCCGTTTCCGCGTTGCAGGGCGTCCACGTGCCGGCGACCGAGTCGCGCGGATCGATGTCGATCGCGCGCTGGACGTGCAGCAGGCGCACCTGAGGCAGGTCGGCGTCGGCGAGCTCCTTCTCGCCGTCCTTCACGCCCCAGGTGAAGCTCATCTCCATGTTCGACTGGCCGCCGCAGAGCCACACGTCGCCGAAGAGGACGTCCTTCACGGCGAGGATCGCGCCGTCCGCGCCCTCGCCCCGGCGCGCGAGGTCGGCCGCTTCCAGCGCGAAGGGACGGTCGCCGGCGGATTGCGGCGGAAGGAAGACGATCCAGCGGCCGTTGGGGCCGACGGTCGCGGTCGCTTCGGCGACGACGACGCACGGGTAGTCCGGCCCGTCGAAAAGCCGGACGAGGATCTCCGCGCCCGGCTTGCCGGTTCCCCAGACGGGGACGGGCATGCCGCGCTGCAGGACCATGTGGTCGGAGAAGGGCGACGCGAACGCGAAGGCGCCGTCGGACGCGGGCAGCGCGGCGACGCGGGCGGCGGCCGTCTCGCGGACGCGGGCGGCGTTGGCGGCGTAGCGGTCCGCTTCGGGGTTGGAGGCGCAGCCGGCGAGGAGCGCGGCGGCGAGGAGAACGGGGAGGGCGGGGGTTTTCATGTCTCCAAGTGTAGCATACCGGCGGGGGGGAAGGCAAGGCCGCGAAAAACGCGCTTGACGCCGGGGGCGCCCCGCGTGGTAGAATCGGCGGCGTCAACCAACCGCAAGGAGTCCACCATGGCCTGCTTCACCGCGCCCCTCGCGCAAGCGCTCGTCGTCACCGCCGCCAAATCCGCCTGCAAGGGCGGGGCCGCGAAAAGCCGCAATCCCTTCGTCCGCCGGCTCGGCTGGCTCCAGAAGATGCTCTTCGGCGGCAGCTTCCTGCTCGCCGTCGAACACGTCTGGCACGGCGAAATCACCTGGAAGTACCCGTTCCTCACCGCGGTGAAGGACGGCAACACGGCCGACATGCTGCACGAGATCGCCACGCTCGGCGTCGCGATGGCCGTGCTGATCACCGTCGTGTGGGCCGGGATGGTCCTCGTCTCGTCCGCCCTCGAGAAGCGCCGCGCGCCGCAGGAGGCCTAGCCATGTGCGAGCTCATGACGATCGCCGCGGCCGTCTTCGTCTCGGTCGCGTTTTTCTTCGCCCGCCGGGCGGGGCGTCCGGCGGGCGCGCTCGGCACGACCGCCCTGGCGCTCTGGGGCGCCGCGCTCATGTGGAGCGTGGACTGCGTGCACTCCTGGCGGGAAGGCGAGGGCTTCTTCGACCTCTCGGCGGACGACGCCGCGCTCGGCGGGCTGATCCTCGCCTGCGCCGCGCTCCTCTTCGCGGTCCTGCGCGTCCGCGAGGCCGCCGCCACGCGCCGCGCGGCGTGAGGCGGGCGGCTGGGCCGTTTCAACTGTTCCGTGGCTACCGGTAGCGGCCGCCGTCCCGGCGGCCACACATTCTGTGGAACCGCTCTAGCGCCGGTTCTTCCGGATCAGCGCGAGGCGGTCCTCGACCGAGAACGCGGTACGGCCGCGGTCGGGCGGGGTGTTGAAGCACCAGTCGAGCAGGCGGTCGACGGTGCTCTCCGCGACGTGCAGGCGGATGTCGGACGAGGCGTAGTAGAGCAGCACGCGGCCGTCCGGGTCGGCGATCCAGCCGTTGGCGAAGAGCACGTTGGCCGAGTCGCCGCGGCGTTCGCCGCCCCACGGCACGAGGACCGCGCCGCCGGGCGCGGCGATCACTCGCGAGGGGTCGTCGAGCGCGGTCACGAACATGTAGAGCACGTAGCGCAGGCCGGAGGCCGTGCCGCGCACGCCGTGCGCGAGGTGGAGCCAGCCCTTCGGCGTCTTGATCGGCGCGGGGCCCTCGCCGTTCTTCGCCTCCTTGATGGTGTGGTACGCGCGGGCGTCGATGATCTTCTGGTCGTCGCCGACCTTGGCGTGCTCGATGTCGTCCACGAGCGCCCAGCCGATGCCGCCGCCGCTGCCGGCGTCGATGAAGCCGTCCTGCGGGCGCGTGTAGAGCGCGTATTTGCCGTCCACGAACTCCGGGTGCAGCACGACGTTGCGCTGCTGGCCGGGGCTTTCCAAGTCGGGCAGGCGCTCCCACTCCACGAGGTCCTTGGTGCGCGCGATGCCGCCGGCGGCGACGGCGGCCGTGGGGTCGCCCGGGCGCGAGGGGTCGTGGCGCTCGACGCAGAAGAGGCCGTAGATCCAACCGTCCTCGTGCGCGGTGAGGCGCATGTCGTAGACGTTCACGGCGGGGTCCTCGAGCTCCGGCATCACGATGGGCTCCGGCCAGAACCGGAAGCCGTCGGTGCCGTTGTCGCTCTCCGCGACGGCGAAGAACGACTTGCGGTCGAAGCCTTCGACGCGCGCGACGACGCAGTACTTGCCGCCGAAGCGGATCGCGCCGGCGTTGAAGACGGATTCGACCGCGAGCCGCTCCAGCAGGCGCGGGTTCGTGGCGGGGTCGAGGTCGTAGCGCCATTCGAGCGGAACGTGGCGCCGCGAGAGGACGGGGTTCTTGTAGCGGACGAACGCGCCGCCGTCGTCGAAGGCGGGTTCGTTGGGAAGGGCGATGAGTTCTTCTTGGCGGGCGCGGAGCGCGGCGAGGCGGGAGGCGAAGTCCATGGTTCGGCGGTTGGGTGGTTCGGTGGTTCGGTGGTTGAAGGTCAGTCCGCGTCGGGGAGGAGGAGGCCGAAGAGGGCCATGTCGAGGACTTGGTTGTTCACGACGCCCTCGTCCATGCCGATCGCGAAGTGGCAGTCGACGAACGTGTGCATCGAGGCGAAGTACCGGTCGTGCTTCGGGTAGACGGTGTCGACGTAGTTGTAGCCGCCGCCGCTCGAGACCGGGCCTTCGCCCTGCATGCCGTCGACGACCGTTCCCTCCGGCCGGTAGCGGCTGTTGTGCAGCGGCGCGCGGATGGTGCGCTCGCCGAGGCCCGTGACCCAGCAGAGGCCGAGCGGGTTCGCGCCGAGCATGCCGTCGCACGTGAAAACGACCCAGTCGCGGTACTTCTTGTCGCCCGTGATGAACCACGCGGCGAGGACGGGCCGGATGTGGACGCCGTAGGCGCCGGTGCCCCAGTTGATGGGCGCGTCGGGGTGGCGGACGAACTTGTACGCCATCTGGTCGGAGCCCTCGACGTACCAGTCCGCCTCGCGCAGGACGGCGGCGCGGACGCGCGCCCACATCTCCGGGTCGCGCGTCTCGTTCTTCGGGTCGCGCAGGAAGGCGTAAGCGGCCATGAGCGAATCGTAGCGGCCGTGGGACCGGACGAGCGCGTCCGGGTAGACGCTCCACGGCACGCTCGCGCGGAAGTCGCGCAGGTAGGCCTCCTCGCCGGTCGAGTGCAGGAGTTCCGCGGCGGCGTAGGCGCGCGCGTCGAGGCGGTATTCGGTGTACTGGCGCAGGTCCTTGAGCCCCTCGGGGACGTTGGCGACGCCCCAGTCGTAGGCGCGGCGCGCGGCGGCGAGATACTCGGCCGCGGTCGCGACGCGGCCGCAGCGCTCCAGGACGCGCGCGGCCTGCGCGGCCGTGCCGGCGAAGACGAACGACGCCTTGCAGTCCTTGTCGTAGGCGAAGTCGCCCGTCGGGTCGAGCTCGACGGTCTGGTAGAAGTTCGGGTCGCCGGCGGACTCCGTGCCGGCGCGGACGCCGCCGTCGGCGTCCTGCAGCGCGAACCACGGCTTGAGCGACCAGAGCGCCTCGTCGACGACGTCGGGCAGGCCGTTGCCCGCCTCCGGGATGTCGAGCTGGCCGTCCGCGAACTTCTGCGGCGCGTGCTCCCACGCGGCGAGGAGCGTCTGCGCGACGTCGATGTGGCAGCGCGGGTTGTAGTCGCCGGCGTCGTGGTGGCCGCCGCGGAGCGGGATGACCTTCGGGATCGTCGGCTCGGCGCGGTCGGCGAGCGTCGCAAGCTCCTCGTCGGAGAGCGGACGGGACCAGAGGCGCAGGTCGCGGAAGTGGCAGCCCGCCGCCGCGTCGTCGGTCGCGCGGGCGACGATCAGGTCGTCCGAGGCCGGCGGCTTCGTCGACTCCTTCGCGACGCGCTCGCCGTCCGAGAAGAGCTCGACGGGCATCTTGCCGTCGTCGCCGACGGGGCCGAGGCGGATGGCGAGGCAGCGCCACTTGTCGTCGCCGAGGCGCATCCACGACCGGCCGCAGAGGCGCACGACGCCCCAGAGCGCGTCGAGCGAGAAATGGGATCCCTTGTCCGGGCCGAAGCGGAGGAGGTCGCCGCCGAGCTTGTTGCCGTCGTCGTCCTTGCGGCGCAGCCAGAACGTGACGGTCGCGCCCGTGGCGGGATCCACGGCGAACGTGCCGGCGAGGCCGTTGTTCTTGCGGCCGGTGCGGAAGACCGGTACGCCGAACGACGCGTCGTCGACGAACGTCCCGCCCGGCTTCTCCTCGAAGAGCGGGACGAGCTCGGACCCCGCCACGGCGTCGCGCAGGTCGCCCTCGAGCGGGTAGCGCGCGGCGAGCGCGGGATCGGCGAGGAGCTTGTCCTGCGCCGCCTTGAGCGCGGGGTAGGCGGGGTTCTGCGTGGGGACGGGGCTTTCGCGCAGCGGGCCGAAGCCGTTCTTGAGCCACGTCTTCACGGTCGTGAGCTGCACGCCGTTCGTGTGGCACGCGATGCGGCGCCAGCCGGGCGCGCGGTCGGGCGTCATCTCGATGCCGCAGCGCTGCGCGAAGACGCCGGTCGACTGCACGCGGAACGCCTTGCGGTAGACGTCCACCGCGACGTCGAACGCGATCGACCGCCCGACGCCCGGCACGCGCAGGTAGTAGCGCCCGGGCACGTCGAACGCCGTGAAGTCGAGCTCGTAGACGTTCTCCGCGGAGTGGTTCGCGCGGCCGTCCGGGAAGAGCCCGTTGTGCGTCAGCTTCGCGACGCCCTGGAACACGGCCGCGCCGTCCGCTTCGCGCACGAGCTCGAAGGGCGGCGGCTCGCGGAAGCGAAGGGCGTAGGGGGCGAGGTCGTCGTACTGGTTGGATGGTTCGGTGGTTGGGTGGTTGGGTGGTTCGGCGGTGGAATCGGCGGCGGGCTCTTCCTCCGGCGGCGGGACGAAGAAGGCGTCCTCGAGGGAGGGCGGGGTGGAGAGGTCGAAGGCGTTGGAGGCGGCGGATTTCGCCGGCTCGGGGAAGGAACCGAGCCAGAAGCCGAGGTAGGCGACCTTGGGGCCGTCGGGCAGGTAGCCGACCTGGTTGGCCTGGATCGAGCGGGTGACGGTCGTGGCGGGGTCGAACACGAACGCCGCCTCGCGCGAGCCGGCGCAGATCTTCGGGCCGACGGCGACCGTGACGCGGTCGCCGGGCTGCAGGTCGCGGCCGAGGTCGAGGTAGACGTCGTGCTGCAGGAAGACCTTGAACGGCCAGCCGAACGGGAGGTAGACGTCGATCTTCGAGCGGCGCCCGAAGTTCTCCATGGGGATCTCCTCGTCGTTGACCTTCACACGGTACTGCGCCGGGTCGCGCCAGGCCGCGGCGGAGAACCCCGCGCCGAACTCGAGCGCAATCTTGCCGTCGCCGAGCGGGGAGGCGCGCCGCAGGCCGACCATCCGCGCGGCGCGCGCGTCGGCCGGGACGCGGACCGTCTCCGGCTCCGCGACGACGGAGCCGTCCCATTCGAAGAAGCATCCTGTCTTCGCACCGGTGGTCGGGGCGCCGTCGCCGTGCGCGACGAGCCCGTAGCGCACGCCGGGCTTGAGCGGCTCGGGCAGCTTGAGCTGGACGAGGTAGCGCCGCAGCTCGTTCTTCGCCGCGCCGGGGGCGGAGAAGCCCTCGGGGAACGGGAACTCGATGTCGTTCGCGAGCGTCTTCGCCTCCTTCGGCGGGACGAACTTCTCGTAGGCGTAGGCGGGGTCGTCCTCGCTGCGGACGCGCCAGGCTTTCGCCTGGTTTCGCGCGCCGACGCAGGACGCGCCGAACACGGCGACGACGGTGTTCGAGTCGACGGCCACCGCGCCGCGCAGGCCGTAGCATTCCAGCGCGAAGGGCTTCAGGTCGACGGGCTCGGCGGCGTTCGCCGCGAGCGCGGCGATCGCCGCCGCGAGGACGAAGGACGAAGGACGGAGGACGAAGGAGGGTACGTGTTTCATGGAAATGGATTATACCCGACCTTCCGCGGGTCAGGCAAGCGGGAAATCGGCTTTGCGGGACGCCCGGCCCCGCCGGCGCGGCGGCTTACGCCAGGTCGGACGCGAGAAGGAAGAAGATCGAGGCGGTCCAGGTGTAGGCGCGGTCGCGCTGGCCGGCGCCCGTGAGGGCGTCGAAGCATTCGGCGAAGCCGCTCTTGTCGCACAGGCGGCAAAAGCGCAGGGCGACGTCGCGCGCGAGATCGGGGCGCCCGCAGCCGCGGATGCCGTCGCAGAGGAACATCGTGGTCGGCGCCCAGATGGAGCCGAGCCAGTAGCCGTCGCTCTGGTAGTGCGTCGAAGCGGGCGATTCGGTCGCGTAGCCCCATTCGGTGAGGAACTTGTCCGACTCCAGTTCCGCGAGGAGCGGCGCTCGGAGCCGCGCGGGCAGACGCGGACCGAGCACGACCGGGAGACGCGGGAGAAGCGAGTCGGACTGGTACGTCTCGCCAGTGTAGGCGAGGCGCACGAGCGGGCGGCCGTCCGCGTCGAAGAGCAGGCGGTCCATCGCGTCGATCTGCGCGTCCGCCAGGCGCGTCCATTCCGCGGATTCCGCTTCGGGGCGGCCGAGGCGGCGCGCGACCTCGGCGAGGGCGTCGCACTGCACCGCGAGCAGCGCCGCGAGATCGCCCGTCTCGACGGGCGGCGGACGCAGAAACGCGGTGGAGTTGTCCTGGCCGGAGTCGCGGCCGTGGTCGTATTCGCAGAGGCCGTTGCGGTTGCGGTCGCGGCGCGAGAGCCACCAGCGCGTGAGGCGCGCGACGCGGTCGTAGGCGTCCGCGATGCGGTCGGGGCCGAAGACGCCGAGGCGCGCGAGCCGGCGCAGCGTCCAGCCGTGTACGGGCGGCTTCACGTAGGCCCACACGACCTCGCCCTCGCTCGCGTAGTCCGGGAGCTTGCCGGAGGCGTCCTGGTGGTCGAAGAGCGACATGAACGAATCCCACGCGTGGTCGGGGTGGCCCGGCGCGAGCGCGAGCGCGTTGAAGCAGTGGTCCCAGCTCCAGATGCGGTTCATCCAGTTCTTCGACATGAGGAGCGCGGGACGCTTGAGGTAGCCGGCGGCGCCGACGGAGCTCTCCCAGAGCACCCACGCGGCCTGGCGGCGCGCCTCGGCGAATTCGGCGGGCGCGGCGGGCATGCCGGCGAGGAAGCGCCCGAACTCCGCCGCGCGGGCGGCGCGGGCGGCGTCGAAGTCCGCCG
>JAFPUX010000405.1 GCA_017413145.1 Kiritimatiellia bacterium
AGGCGCGGCTCCGCGACGAGGCCGGCGCGTTCGGGTCCCCGCTCGCCCGAGCCGCCGTCCGCGGCCTGCGCGTCCTCGACAAGGCCGTCCACGGCTGCTACGCGCGCAAGTGGGTCGAGGCGGACCTCCTCGCGCCGGACGGCTCGCCGCTCCCCTTCCGCGGCCGCCTCCCGACCCGCTGGCGCTGGCCGCGCGTCTGAGCGCCGGTCACCGGCCGGGCCGGGGAAGATCGAGGACGACCGAAAGGCCGGTCCACCGGTCGTTCCACGGCTCGGGACCGGACTTGCGGAGTTGCCGCTCGCGGGCAAGAGGGTTCACGGGGCGGGCTCCTTCGAGCCCTCTCCGGATTCCGCGTGAGGGGCGGGTGCGGCGGGTTCTGATGTTTCTGTGCCCTCCGCGTGGGATGACATCTCCCGCTGTGCAAAGAATGCGGCGACCGCGAGGAGCAGGATGGCAAGCCACGGTATGGCGCGATACCACCGGCTTCGGCGGCGCAGAATGATTCCATTGGCCGCGAAGACGGCGAACAGCCGGTCGCGGCCGACGGCGGAGAGTTCGTCGGGCAGGATGGCCGTGGCCATTCTCTTGCCTCGGAACAGGACGAGAAAGTCGCCGCCATCGGCGTAGCTCGTCGCCAACGAAGACCACGGGACCCGAGCCGACCCGTTCGAGCTGGACAATTCCAGATGAGAGTCCGTGAAACGGACGGTGGCGCTTCCGGATTGTCCGGCCGGCCCCCTCCTTTTCCGGAGCATCCGGGCCGCGCGGGCTCGCAGGAAAAGCTTGACCGCGCCGAAGATGACCGCAACGCCTCCCAGCGCCCCGACGGGATTGTCCGGGAACAGCGCGGTGACGAGAATGCCGCCGAACAAATAGACGAGGCTTCGCTCGCGCGAACAATCGGACCAGTCGAGCACGACCTCGGCGATTCGCCAGTCCGAAGCCGGGTCGTGCCGGCTCTCGACCACGACATCGAGAGGTGGCGTAGGCGTGGTGTCGGACGGCGCCGAAGTGGCGGGAGAAGGAGGGGATGGATTCATGGTGAGGAATTTGGGATGAAGGATTGCGGCGCGTTCGTGGCGGGGTCTTCGGCCTGCGCCGGCGCGGCGGCGAGGGCGAGGAGGGGGAGGAGGAGGGCGAGGCGTTTCATTGCGGGAAGGCCGCTCCGCGGCGGGCAGCGGCTTTGCCGCGCCCGCGCGGAGCGGAAGGGTGCTAGGGTGTGGCGGGGTCTGCGGGCACGAAGATTCGGACGCCTCCGTCGATGACGGAAACGCCGCCATTCGCGGCTGCGGCGATTTGTTCGAGAAACGTCAATGCGTCGGCTTCTCGAACAGACGCCGAAATCCGCGGGTCGGAGACGAACCGTTCCGGCAGGTTCCCGAAACCGGAACACCTGACGAGACGTTCCGGATCCGGTCCGTCGGACGAACCTTCGAAGAAGGGAAGAAACCATTCGGTGCCGCCTTCGACCGCGGACCTCGACGGCTCTCCGGCGCGGACGCGTTCCGAGCGGAAGACGTGACCGAGCAGATCGACGATTTCGCCCAGCGGAACGTTTCGCAGACAAGCGCTCGGCGTGGGAAAAGACCGCAATTCCTTCTCGAGCGCCGAGCCGGAAACGGCGTTTCCTTCCTCGGGACGGACAACACCGTCCACACGGAAAACCGGATGCGTGGCCACTCGGACCGGATCGCTCCAGGTAGACGCTTGCAGAACGCCGTTCGAAGACGAATGGGAAAGCGCAAACGGATGGACCGATTTCCCGCGGACGGACGCGAAAACGGGCGATTCGCCGAAATCCGCGTTGTGCATGCCCGGTCCCAGCGCCCGTTCCTTCCCCACCTTCGTTTCCCAGCTCCAGAAGTCCAACACGAGACCGCTTGCGGAATCGGGATGGAGTTCGATGCCGGCGGCGATTTCCGTTGTTCCCGGAGACCAATCGATGAACAATTGTCCCTGATTTGGATTGTGCTCGTTGGCGGACTGCCACAATTCCGCAATCGGCTGGATTCCCTCGCCCGCCATTCGAATCCGGAGCAGGAAATCGGCGGTCGTCCGACACCACGTTCCGATCAGATCGAACGGCGGCGAAGCCGGTTCGACGGGAAAGACGTCGGTCGAGACGTTGTTTTCGGCGTCATGGTGAAACGATTGGAACTTCCAGATCGGCGAATCCTCGTTCGGGAAAAGAACGACATCGCCCATGAAAGCCGCGTTCTCGTTCGTGGCGGGGTCCTTCGCGCCATCAACGGCAGGCGCGTTCGTGGCGGGCGGCACGAATTCCTCATAATCCGACCAGCCTTCAGATTTATCCTCGTCGGCAACCCGAACTGCGTCACAGACGATCCTCTCCCATTCAAGCGGAACGGCCGCTTCGGAAGCCGGAGTGGCGGGAGGGGACGAAAGGACCTTGATGTCTTGCAGAGCGCCGAGAAAGAACTCTGCGGACAGGTTGTCGTCGGGAAGCATCGTCATCGAGAAGGAGATTCGTGCGCCGGGCTGCAAGTTCGTGGCGCTGGAGTCGTCCGCATCGCAGAGTACATCGAATTGGAATTGGCGCGGAACGGAATCCACTTCCTCGACTTGAATCGAAACCAGGTCGTAGGACATCCGTTCGCCGTCCTCGAAGTCGTCGTTCGTTGCGTTCGGGACAATCTTCGAGACCGTCCCGGAAAGCCGATGGCGCGGGTCGGCGGTCTGGCGGATTTCTTCGGCGAGCTTCCGGGCCTGCTCGCGGATCAGGGAGTCCGCCGCAGGCGCGTTCGTAGCGGGAGAATCGACAGGATCTGCCGAAAGGAGGAAGGTGAAGTTCGGGACGAGCGCCGGTTTCGAGTCGTCCGGCGCGGCGAGCGACGAGGCAAGGAATCCGAGGAAGCGGAATCGTCCGTCCCCGGAAACCAGCTTCAGGCGACGGTCCGCCTGCCGGCGCTCCCTGCGGATTTCCCCGGGCGTCGGCGCTTCGCCGGAAAACGGGAGGCCGGGGACGAGCAGCCGGAGCTCTCCGTCCTTTTCGAGGACGCCGTAGTACGTCGCAAGGGGGCATTCGACGCCGTTCGTCTCGACGACGGCGTCGAACGCCAACCACAGCCCCGGATGCAGGCTCGCGGGCGACGGTCCTTTCGTCCAATCGCCTTTTCCGGGGTCGAACGACGAATCGAGCCAATGGCCGATGTCGTCCATTTCCCGATCCGCGTTCGGGAAGCGGGCGCGGATCCGGAACGAAAGGCCGGCGAACGCTTCGGCGTAGAGGGCGACATCGTGCCGGAGCCGTGCGCGGGCGGCGGGCGTGTCCGCTTCCGGGCAGAGCCGGTCGAGCAGCGCGGTCGAGTCGCCGGACCGAAGCGCGCCGAGCAGGACCGCGCCGAAGCGGTCGGAGGCGTCCGACCGCCACGGCGTCTCGAAGGACGGGTGGCCCGTGACGTCGTCCTCCCGGCCAACCTTCCCGATCGCGGCGGGAACGAACCGCCAGAGCGGCGGCGCCGCCATCGCGAACGAGTCTCCGTCCCGAACGACGGCGAAATCGACGCGCGGGCCGTTGTCCCACATCCAGGCGAGGCAGGCGAATGTCCGGTCAACGCGGTTCGACTCACCGGGCGCGAGGGCCAGAAGGCGGGTCGCCTCGTCGGGAAGCAGCGGGCGCAGCAGGACGCGGGGAACGTCGCATTGCGATTCGCGGTCCGCCAGCGCCGCGACGAAGAACCGGGCCCCGAACGCGGCCGGGGCGCCACCCTTCCCGCGCAGCGATTCGCGCCACGCCGGATCGACCAGCGCCTCGAACCGCTCCCGCGAGCCCGCGTCCACGGCCGCGACAAGCTCGCGGCGGAACCGGTCGAACGCCGCCGCGAACGCGGGGTCGGCGACGACCTTCGCGCGCCGCTCCAGCTCGGCGCTGCGCGCGACGCCCGGGAGGAAGATGTCGGCGAAATCGACCTTCGCGGGCCATTCGGGCACGAACCCGGCCTCCGGCGGCTCGAACGGAAGGGCCCCGTTCTGGATCTTGTAGGACGTCTCCCCGAACAGCCAGCCGTCCTCGATCCTTTCGAGCTCGTCCCCGAGCGACTCCATCGCGTTCGTGATGGCGTCCCAGGTCATCGCCGAGCGCATTCGTTCGATCGCCTCGTGCGGAACGCCGTTCGTTGCGGCACGCGCCGCGGCGAGAGGCGCGAGGGCGAGGAGGGGGAGGAGGAGGACGAGGGGCTTCATGGGCGTCCTTTGGTTGAAGAGGTTGAAGGGGTTGAAAGTTGAAAGGGTAAAGGGTAAAGTGCGGACTCCGCGAGAGGGTGGAGTTTACTTCCAGACAACTCGCGGGGATGGTCCGTCCCCCAGATGAAGCGTCGATCCGTCCGGGAAAAACCAGGCGTCATGGAGGAATCCCGAACCGAGACGGGCATGGGGCGTCCCGAGAAGCGCGCGTATTCTTCGGGCCGCTTCCGCAGGGATTTCATTTTCGAAGCCAACGGCTTCTTCCAGGAGAATCCGTTCGACGGCCAACCGCTTGCCGAGCGTCGGCTCTTCGGGAAACGCGAACGACCATCCGTCGTCCGTGGACTCCGCGTGAGGTTCGGGCTCTGCGCTCTCTGCGTTCTCTGCGTGAGATTCAGACGCGGCTGGCGCGTCCGTGGCGGGGCGGTGGAAGTTCATCGCGACTTCGCCGCGGACGTTCTTTCCGTCGGCAATGCCGATTCCTTCGAGGGAAAGCCGCAGAAGCCAGGGCTTGCCGCGGACGGGAAGGACCCGGACTTCGTTCGTTGGAACTAGGGCCGGGGCGATTTCGCAGGGCTGAAGTCCGTGCCACCTTTCCGGAAGAAGCCGGTTGTCGAGCGGGGCGGCGGTCTCGTAAACGCAGACGCTCCACTTGGGGATGCCGTCGAGTGTGGCTTCATCGGGACCGTAGGAAATCCGCCAGCCGGGTGCGATTTCCGCGGAACCGAAGCCGTCGAGCGTCACACGACGCGAAAAGGACGGCGTCGCGTTCGTGGCGGGGTCTTCGGCTCGCGCCGGCGCGGCGGCGAGGGCGAGGAGGGGGAGGCGGAGGGCGAGGAGGGGGAGGCGGAGGGCGAGGCGGCGCATGGCGAGGAGGTGGTCGTACGGCGGGGGATTCTAGCAGAAACCGATTTTCGAATTGTCATGGAATTGTAAAATTTTCGTGGCGGGGTCGCTTCGCGTGGCGGGGCGTCCGGGCTTGGGCGGCGTTGCACGGCGTGGCGGGGTTCCGCCACGCCGGCTGCGGCCGGGTGTCGCGGCTTCGCCGCTCGCGGGCAAGAGGGTTCACGGGGCGGGCTTCTTCGCGCCCTCCGCGGACTCCGCGTGGGGTTCGGGCGCGGTGGAGTCGGCGGGCTGGACGGGCACGGGGAGCTCGTCGCGGAGGGAGGGGCCGCCGGCCACTTCGCCGGTCGCGACGATCGTCCAGTCGACCGAGAAGGGGTCTGGGACGTCGGGCGAGGCGGCGGGAATGGCGAAGGCGCCTTCGCCGCGCGCGGCCCGGCGGGAGTCGGTCGTCTCGAAGAGCGTCTCGCGGTGGACCTCGTCGTAGACCGGCATCCGGCTTGGATCGTGGACGCGGGTCGACATCGCCTCCCCGACGAGCTCGAGGCGGAGGCTGCGGAGGTCCCAGGCGGCCCCTTCGACGCGCCAGGAGAACGCGACGGGCTCGCCGGGCCGCGGCGCGGCGCCGCCGAGGTCGATCCGCAGGTGCGGCCCGCGGCGGCGGAGGAAATGGCGCACCGTGGCGACGACGAGCCAGGCCTCGGCGGCCAGGAAGACGGCGACGACAAGCCAGATGCCCGCGCCGGACGGACGCTCGGTCCCGGGGAGGCTGGCCACGCCGGCGCCGATCAGGAGGAACGCGGTCCACGCGGCAAGCATGACCGGCGCGGGCGTGTTGCCGGGCTCCTCGCGCACCGCGGTGCGTCCGCCGGAGCGGCGGGCGGACCGGCGGCGCCTCGCGAGGCGGGCGGATTCGCCGACGTTCCCCGTCAGCGCGGCGCCGGCGAGAACGGCGCCGAGGACAACGAAGAGGAGCGGGAAGATCAGGACGAG
>JAFPUX010000053.1 GCA_017413145.1 Kiritimatiellia bacterium
CAACGTCGCGAACCGCCTCATCCCCGCGCTCTGGCTGCTGCGCGCGGAGCGCGACTTCCGCCGCGCGACGCTCGTCGCGCACCGCGAGACGTCCCCGCGCTTCCTGCGCGCGATCCGGAAGCTGCCGGGCCGCGTCGTCGCCGTGAGCGAACCGGTCGCCGCCGGCTTCCGCGGCAAGGGGCTCGCGGCGGACGTCGTCGTGGACTACGGCGTGATGGACGCCGACCGATTCTTCCCGCCGGCGGCGCCGCGCCCCGCGGACGCGCCGGTGCGCTTCTGCGTCCTCGGCGCGCTCGACAACGCGTGGAAGGGCGCCGACACGGCGCTCGCCGCGTTCCGCCTGCTGCCGCCCGCCGTCCGCGCGCGTTGCGAACTGCACCTCATGGCCTACCGCGACCCGCCCGCGTTCCCGGACGATCCGGGCGTGACGGCCTACGCGTGGCGCGGAGCCGGCGACATGCCGGAGGTCCTGCGCGGCATGGACGCGATGCTCGTCCCCTCGCGCGACGAGGAAGTCATGCGCGAGACGTTCTCCCAGACCGCCGTGCAGGGCATGCTCACGGGCCTGCCGGTCGTGCATTCTCCGATCCCCGTCCTCGTCGAGAAGTTCGACCGCGGCGGGGGGCTGTGCGCCCGCACGCCGGAAGAATTCGCCGCCGCGATGGAGAAACTCGCCGGCGACCCGGCGCTGCGCGCGAAGCTCGGCGCCGAGGCGCGCGCGACGGCGCTCGCGCGCTACGTCTGGGACTCGGACCGCTTCCTGCGAGAACACCTGCTGCCCGACGCATGAAGATCGAACGCGAGAAGATCCCCGGCGGCCGGCTCTGGATCGCCGCCGAGCGGCCGGTGGCGGACGCCGTCCGGCGCTTCGTCCGCTCGGGCGACGCGCTGCACTTGCCGCCCGAATGCCGCGTGCCGCACAAGACGCCGCGCAGCACCGTCTGGATCGCGGACGTGCCGGGCGCGGGCAAGTGCGTCCTCAAGGAATTCGCCCCGATCCGCGGGCGCGGCTTCGGACACCGCCTCGAAAGCGCGTTCAAGCTGCGCTTCGTCCACCGCGGACTGCGGACGATGCGCCTCGCGGGCCGCATCGCCGCCGCGGGCGTGCGGACATTCGAGCCGCTCGCGTTCTGGACCGATTCGCGCGGCGGCATCCGCAACTTCCTGCTCTACCGGTTCGTCCCCGGCGAAATCGTCGGCGACCGCTGGATGGGCGAACTCGAATCCATTTCGCCGCTCGCGCCCGGCGCCGCGCCGCTCGCGCCGGAGGCGCTCGCGTCGTTCCTCTCGGAGGCCGGCGCGCTGGTGCGCGCCCTCCACGACGCGGGCGTCGTCCACACCGACCTGCACCCGAAGAACTTCGTTTCGCCGGACGCGTCCCGCGGCGCGGGGCCGCTCTCGCTGATCGACCTCGATTCGGCGCGCGTCCTCTCCGCGCGAGGGCGCCGCTCGCGCTTCACGGCGCGCGTCCGCTCGCTGCGGCGCCTGGCGCAGTGCTTCCGGAGCGAGGACGATCCCGGCCTGCGCGCGTTCGTCCGCGCCTACTCGCGCGGCGACGCGGAGCTGGAGGCGGCGG
>JAFPUX010000406.1 GCA_017413145.1 Kiritimatiellia bacterium
CCTCCATCCTCTTTGACGATGACGGCCGGGTGTACATTGCTTACGACTGCCGGGACATTCACATCACCGAGCTTCTGCCGGATCTTTCTGCGCCCAAGGAGGGCGGCCTGGACCGCATCGTGATCCAGTGGCTCGTCGACGAGTTCCGCAAGGAGAACGGCATCGACCTGTCGAAGGACACGATGGCCCTGCAGCGCCTCAAGGAGGCCGCCGAGAAGGCCAAGTGCGAGCTCTCCTCGCAGAACTCCACCGAGATCAACCTGCCGTTCATCTCGATGGACGCCACCGGCCCGAAGCACCTCACCGCGACGCTCACCCGCGCCAAGCTCGAGCAGCTCTGCGACGACACGATCCGCCGCGCCGTCGACCCCTGCCGCAACTGCCTGCGCGACGCCAAGATCGAGAAGCCGGACGAGATCATCCTCGTCGGCGGCTCCACCCGCATGCCCAAGGTCGTCGAGATGGCCCGCGAGATCTTCGGCAAGGACCCCAACAAGGGCGTCAATCCGGACGAGGTCGTCGGCGTCGGCGCCGCGATCCAGGGCGGCATCCTCAAGGGCGACGTGAAGGACGTGCTCCTCCTGGACGTCACCCCGCTCACCCTCGGCATCGAGACGCTCGGCGGCGTGATGACCCCGCTCATCGACCGCAACACGACGATCCCGACCAAGAAGAGCGAGGTCTTCTCGACCGCGGCCGACCAGCAGCCCTCCGTGGAGATCAAGGTCTACCAGGGCGAGCGCAAGTTCGCCCGCGACAACAAGCTTCTCGGCAACTTCAACCTCGACGGCATTCCGCCCGCCCCGCGCGGCGTCCCGCAGATCGAAGTCACCTTCGACCTCGACGCCAACGGCATCCTCAACGTCTCCGCCCGCGACAAGGGCACCGGCAAGGAGCAGAAGATCACGATCACCGCCTCCTCCGGCCTCACGGACGAGGAGATCAAGCGCATGGTCAAGGACGCCGAGGCCCACGCGGACGAGGACGCCAAGCAGCGCGAGGCCGTCGACGAGCGCAACAAGGCCGAGTCTCTCGTCTACCAGGTCGAGAAGGCGCTCAAGGACGCCGGGGACAAGCTCCCCGCGGACAAGAAGAAGCCCGTCGAGGACGCCGTCTCCGAGCTCAAGGACGCGCTCAAGGGCGCCGACACCGCGGCCATCAAGGCCAAGGCCGAGGCCCTGACCGAAGCCATGGGCAAGGCCGCCGAGACGCTCTACGGCCAGGGCGGCCCCGCCGGGGCCCCCGGCGGCTTCCCGGGCGCCGACGCCGGCGCCGGCGCGCCGCCCCCGCCCCCCTCGGGCGACGCCCCGAAGTCTGACAAGAAGGACGACAACGTCGTGGACGCCGACTTCGAGATCGTCGACGACAAGAAATAGCCTCTGCGCCCCGCCGCGCGGACGCGCGGCGGGGGCGCGAGCCCATTTCGAAGACGGCTCGCTCCGCCCGCCGCCGGAAACCGAAACACGCTCGCACCCCGCCACGAACCACAAATTTCCAACACATCGTCTCCAGCGTCTCCAAAGTCCCCGCCGTCCCCCCCGTCTTGTTTTCCTCACGCAAAGTCCGCGAAGTCCGCAAAGATGAACCGCTTCTTCCTCCTCCTTCCCCTCCTCGCCCTCGTGGCTGCGCCGGTGCTGGCAGATGACCCCGCCACGAACGCGGCAGGTTTCAACTTGGAAAGCGTGGAACCCCATTTGGGTGTCGAGGTGTTCCCTCTTTCACACGTTCTCGCATCCGACATGGTGGTGGAACTGAAGCGCGCGCTCCCGGAAAAGGGGGTCTCTCTCGGAAAAGGCGCAATCCAAGTCGACGAGCGGAGCAATGCGTTGCTCGTCATGGCTCCGGCATCCTCGATGGGCGCCATCCGCGAAACCGTTTCCGCGCTGGACGTCTTGCCGACTTTCGTCAGCTGTCGGATCGAAGCGCTTGAAATGCCGGCAGAAGCCATTCCCGCCGCGCTCGCGCAGAACGGAATCGTCCCTGCGGAAGCCTCCGACGGATTGCGGGGCCGAAAAGACGTCAAGTGTTTCTTCTGCCCGACGACGACGACGCAAGACGGGAAAAAGGCGAGCCTCGCGCTGTCGGACGAAATAAAGAACGAAGAAGGAGAGACCATCCAGTCCGATTCTTTCACGGTTTGCGTCACGCCGGTCGTCCTGGATGGCGGCAAAATCTCCTTGACCGTTTCGGCCGAACACATGATCGACGGCGCTCCCGCGCAGAATCTGGAAGAAAGCACGATCGAAACCGGCCCGGGCGAAGCCGCCGTTTTCCCGATGCCCGGGAGAGAGGGCAAGCGGATTCTCCTGTTCGCAGCTCCGTCCGTTTTCGACCTCGCCGCCCTAGACGAACCGACTCTGCCCGCCGGCGGAACATGGGAGCCGGCGAGTCCCGCCTCCCGCCTCAACCCCGCCACGAACGCGCCAGCCGAGACTGAAACTCACGCGGAGAACGCAGAGAACGCGGAGAATTGAATTTGGATTTGCATTTGTGAAAAATTGTGAACATTTGAGATTTGTGAACAATCCCAACCACCCAACTACCTAACCCAAAAACAACAACAATCCGAACGCGGCGAAGCCGCGCGAGGATCCCCACAAAAAGGAAAAACAAACATGAAAATCCGTCCCCTCGGCGCGCGCGTCCTCGTGGAACCCGTCGAAACCAAGGAAGAAATGAAAGGCGGCATCTACATCCCCGACACCGCCAAGGAAAAGCCCCAGGAGGGCAAGGTCCTCGCGATCGGCAAGAAGCGCGACGACGACGGCAAGGAGATCCCCTTCGACGTCAAGGTCGGCGACACGGTCCTGATGCCCAAGTACGGCGGCACCGAGGTCAAGATCGACGACAAGACCTACCAGATCGTCCGCGAGGAGGACCTCCTCGGCGTGATCGGCTAGCGCCGATCCCGCCGGTCCCATGGTCGAATGGTCCCATGGTCGCATCGTCCGACCATCAGACTATCAGACCATACGACCATCAGACCATCAGACCATCAGACCACAAGAAACGAAAGAAGGCTAACAAATGGCTGCAAAGCAACTCAAATACGACACCGACGCGCGCCAGAGCGTCCTCGCCGGCGTCCAGAAACTCTCCAAGGCCGTCAAGTCGACGCTCGGCCCCGGCGGCCGCAACGTCGTCATCGACAAGAAGTTCGGCGCCCCGCAGATCACCAAGGACGGCGTGACCGTCGCCAAGGAGATCGAACTGCCCGACGCGTTCGAGAACATGGGCGCGCAGATGCTCCGCGAAGTCGCGTCCAAGACGAACGACACCGCGGGCGACGGCACCACCACGGCCGTCCTGCTCGGCGAGGCCATCTACAGCGAAGGCCTCAAGAACGTCACGGCCGGCGCCAACCCCACCATGCTCAAGCGCGGCGTGGACAAGGCGGTCGAGACCGCCGTGGCCGAGCTCGCGAAGCTCTCCAAGAAGGTCAAGGACCACGGCGCGATCGCGCAGGTCGCGACCATCTCCGCCAACGGCGACACCGAAATCGGCGGCAAGATCGCCGAGGCGATGGAGAAGGTCGGCAAGGACGGCACGATCACGGTCGAGGAGTCCAAGACGATGGACACCACGCTGGACGTCGTCGAGGGCATGCAGTTCGACAAGGGCTACCTCTCGCCCTACTTCGTGACGAACCCCGACTCGATGGAGGCAGTCCTCGAGGGCGCCTACGTCCTGATCCACGAGAAGAAGATCTCCTCGCTCCAGGACCTCCTCCCGGTGCTGCAGTCCGTCGCCAAGACGGGCAAGCCGCTCCTCATCGTCGCCGAGGACGTCGACGGCGAGGCGCTCGCGACGCTCGTCGTGAACAAGCTGCGCGGCTCGCTCAACATCTGCGCCGTCAAGGCGCCGGGCTTCGGCGACCGCCGCAAGGCCATGCTGCAGGACATCGCGGTGCTCACCGGCGGCCGCGTGATCTCCGACGAGGTCGGCCTCAAGCTCGAGAACACCAAGCTCGAGGACCTCGGCCAGGCCTCCCGCATCACGGTCGACAAGGACAACACCACGATCGTCGAGGGCAAGGGCAAGACCGCGGACATCCAGGCCCGCGTCGCCGAGATCAAGCACCAGATCGACAACACCACCTCCGACTACGACCGCGAGAAGCTCCAGGAGCGCCTCGCCAAGCTCGCCGGCGGCGTGGCCGTCATCCACGTCGGCGCCGCGACCGAGGTCGAGATGAAGGAGAAGAAGGACCGCATCGACGACGCCCTCCACGCCACCCGCGCGGCGGTCGAGGAAGGCATCGTCCCCGGCGGCGGCGTCGCGCTGCTCCGCACCCGCAAGGCGCTCAAGGCCGCGATCGACGCGGCGGAGGGCGACGAGAAGGTCGGCATGCAGATCGTCTACAACGTCGCGGAGGCCCCGCTGCGCCAGATCGTCGAGAACGCCGGCCGCCAGGAAGCGGCCCTCGTGGTCGCGAAGGTCGAGGCCGCCAAGGGCGCCGCGGGCTACGACGCCCGCAACGACGAATACGTCGACCTCGTCGAGAAGGGCATCGTCGACCCGGCCAAGGTCACGCGCCTCGCGCTGCAGAACGCCGCCTCGGTGGCGGGCCTGCTGCTCACGACCGAGTGCATGATCACGGACCTTCCCGAAAAGAAGGAGTGCAACTGCGGGGGCCACGGCGGCCCCGGCGGCATGGGCGGCGACATGATGTAAGCCGTCTCCGGACTCCCGGATCACGCGAAGGGGCGCGGCCTTTCGGCCGCGCCCCTTCCTTTTTCCCCCGCGTCCACGGCGGATTCCGCTACGCGCCGCGCGGGAGGGCGTCCCAGAGCGCGGCGGCGCGGCGGGCGACGGCTTCGGCCGGGTCGAGGAAGCGCG
>JAFPUX010000407.1 GCA_017413145.1 Kiritimatiellia bacterium
CTCGCCGCAGCGCATCCACGAGGTGGCCGAACGGATCAACGAAATCCATCGCGCCTCGCTCGGCGGTCTTTCAGCCGCCGAGAAGGCCGCCGGATCTCCCGCCGCATGACCCGCCGCCTCATTTCACTTGCAATTCACCCGGGAAACGGGCGCGCGGACCGGACTAGAAGCGGTAGCTCGCGGAGAAGGCGAACGCGTGCGAGAAGCCGTCGGCGTACTTGCCTTCCATCATGCCGTCGGCGACGCGGGCGTGGGTCGACATGTCGTTGATGTGCTCGAAGAAGTACATGCCGTCGATCGCCCAGCGGCCGCGCTCCCAGGAGAGGCCGATCGCGTAGATTTCGCGGGTGTCGGCGGGGACGATGTAGTCGCAGTAGTCGGGCTCGATCGGGGAGTCGTCGTAGGTGAACGAGGCGAGGAGCGTCCACTCGTCGGAGAGCTTGTAGGAGCCGCCGACGGAGTAGCGCCAGACGTCGTTCCACTTCTTCTGGGAGAGGAGCGTGTCGTGGCCGGGGAGGAAGCCCTGCTCCTCGTGGATTTCGATCTTGTCCCAGCAGCTCCAGCCGGACCAGGTGACGTTGACGCCGAGCGTGAGGCGGTCGGTGAAGTCGTAGGCGAGGGCGCCCATCACGTAGGCCGGCTCGCTCAGGTCGGCCTTGACCTTGGTATTGCCGAAGCAGCCGGGATAGGCGGCGGCGACGGCGGGCGGGACCGTGTAGCGGGCGTGGCCCTCGGCGTTCAGGTCCATCTGGCTGTGGTAGGCGAGGCCGAAGTGGAGGCGGTCGACCGGCTCGAGCATGACGCCGAGGTCCCAGCCGACGGCCACGTCGTCGTCGCCGCGGAGGCGCTGGTGCACGTCGTAGGGCGAGGGCGAGGGGTCGTTGTAGTTGCGCATCTTGGCGATGCCGGCCGCGTCGATGTCCTGCTCGAGGGTGACGTCGAAGTACTGGAACGTGACGCCGGCGGCGACGGTCATCCAGTCGGTGGCGCGCCAGGCGAGCTGCGGGGCGGCGTCGAAGGTCGTGATTTCGACCTTGGTGGAGTTGTAGCGCCCGGGCCAGCCGCCGGGGAACTTGTCGCCGAGGCCGGCGCGGGAGAAGAGGCCGAGGCCGACCCAGAGGTCGTCCGCGACCTGGCTCGTCAGGTAGAAGTGCGGGATGGCGAACCACTGCTTTTTGGCGGCGGTGCGGTTCTTTTCGCCGGTGTAGGCGTTGGAGCCGTCGACCTTGAGGTGGGGGCGCGTGAAGAAGGAGCCGACCTGGACGACGGTGCCGGTCGTGGCGGACATCGTGGCGGGGTTGTAGTAGAGGTCGCCCGCGCGGCCGCCCTTGGCGATGGAGCCGGCGGCGTCGGCGCAGCCGGTCGTGTCGCCCTGGAAGAGGGAGAAGCCGGCGCCGGAAGCGGCGGCCGCGGCGGTGGAAAGGGCGAGGGACAGAAGCGTGGCTTTCTTCATGACGGATGTTCGCCGGACGGGCCGGCCGTGTGGTTGCGTCGGCGCGGTGTTGCGCGGACGGGCGGGAAGGATGTCAGAAACGATTCAAAAAATCAAGCAATTTTTTTGAAACCGTTCCGCCGTCCCGGGCGGCGGAGCCGCGGAAGGACGGAGCAAGGCCGGCGGGTCGAGCGCGCGGCCCGCCGGCCTTGCGAATCCGCGAATTGGCGCACGAAGCGCTTGCGCGGGAGCGGGCGGGTGTGGTAGCATTCCGGCCATGCGCACCACACACCTCTTTTTCCTTTTCCTGGCCGCGGCGGCGGCGCTGGCGCCGGCGGCGGCCGGAGCGGCGGGTTCCGGTTTCGAATCGCGCCTCAAGGGCGTTACGCAGTCGTTCGGCGGCGGCGCGGAGAAGACCGACGTCATGGCGGATTCGGCCGAGTACGACTTCGGCACGGACTGGACGACGTTCGCGGGCAACGTCGCGATCCGGCACAAGGGCTTCGAGCTGCGGGCCGACCGCATCCGGTACAACGCCAAGACGGGCGACGCGCAGGCGTTCGGCAACGTGGCGCTCGTGGGGGACGACGGGACGCTCGTGACGGGCGAGTCGCTCGACGTGAACCTGTTCGAGCGCGCGGCGCGCGTCGAGTCGGTCGACCTCTACACCCGGCCGTTCCGCGTGATCGCGGACGACGCGCTGGTGACGGGCGCCGCGAAGAAGGGCCAGGCGTTCGACGTGTCGGGGGTGACGCTCACGACGTGCACGAACGAACCGGGCCATTTCCACTGGTGCGTCCGCGCGAACCGCGCGCGCATCCGCCCGGACGACGACGTGACGGGCTGGGGCGTCGTGCCGCGGCTCTTCGGCGTGCCCTTCTTCTACATCCCGTACTACTGGAAGGATCTCGAGCGGCACTACGGCTTCCGCTTCCAGCCGGGCTACCGGCACTCGTGGGGCGCGTTCCTGCTCTGCTCCTACAAGCTGCCGATCCTCCGCGACAAGGAAGCGCGGGAGTTCATCGACAACTACGTCTTCGCCGACTGGCGCGGCGAGCGCGGCTTCGCGTTCGGCGACAGGATCCAGTGGAAGTTCGGCGTCGACGAGTCCGAGGGCTTCCTGACGGGCTACTACATGCCGTCGGACGACAAGCCGCCGGAGACGGTCGAGCTGGAGGACGACGACCCGCGCTACCGGGTCGCCTTCCGGCACGCGTGGAACGCGACGGACCGCGACCAGGTCCTCCTCAACGCGCTGTACGTCTCCGACGTGCGCGTGATGAAGGACTTCTTCCGCAAGGAATACCGGAACATGACCGAGCCGGACAACTACGCGACGTACACGCACTACGCCGACACGTGGTCCGCGGGGTTGACGGCGCGCGCGCGGCTCAACGACTTCTACGGGCAGACGGAGCGCCTGCCGGAGGCGTGGTTCTCGACCGGCCCCGCGGAGATCGGCTCGACGGGCCTCTACCTGGACAACCAGACGTCGGCCGGCTTCCTGCGCCGGCAGTTCGCCGAGCCCGGCGACGGCGCGTTCCGCGGCACCCCGGCGGCGGCCGATTCCTACGACGCCTTCCGCGCCGACACGCGCTTCGAGCTGTCGTATCCCGGCAAGTACTTCGGGTGGCTGTCGTTCCTCCCGCGCGTGGCGTACCGCGGGACGTACTACGGCAAGACGCGGGAGCGGATCGAGACGACCTCGGTCGAGACGACGACGGAAACGAACGACGTCGGCCACGTCGTGTCCACCACGAAACCGAAGACCTCGGTCCGGTACGAGGAGGACGACGCGGGCTTCCGTTCCGTGTTCGAGGCCGGCGCCGAGCTCTCCACGCGGGCCTACGGCTACTGGACCGCCGCGGACGGCGTCGAATGGCGCCACGTCGTCGAACCCTACGCGAACTACACCTACGTCCCGGAGCCGAACCTCCTTCCGCGCGAGTTGTACCAGTTCGACGGAATCGACTCGATCGGCAAGCAGCATTCGCTGCGCCTCGGCGTGCGCCAGCGCTGGCAGGACCGCGAGCCCGCCGGGGGCGGCGTTTCCGAGCCCTTCTACCTGGACCTCTGGGGCGATCTCGACCTCGATCCGGAAGAGGACGGCGAAACCCTCGTCGACCTCGCGTGGGACGCCCGCTACCGCCCGTCGTCCTGGCTGCAGGTGCGCTGGCGCGGCGTCTACGACAACGGCGAAAGCGAGCTGGACACGACGGAAGTCCAGCTCACGGCCTGGCACGACGTCTTCAAGTGCGACGGCATCTACCACTACCGAAACGGGGAGAACAGCTACCTGGACGGGGGCGTCACGTGGAACGCCAACGAACGCTGGTCGTTCAACGTCTTCGGCCGCTACGAGTTCGAGACGAGCCAGGTCGAGGAGGCGGGCGGCTGGATCCAGCGTTCGTGGGACTGCATCGCGATCCGCCTGATCGGCAGCGTCGAGCCCGGCTACGACAACGCGGCCGGCATCCGGGAAGAGGACGACTGGCACGTCACGATCACGGGCTGGCTCACGGACTTCGTCCCCACCAGCATCCTCGAAGAGAACGCCCGTTGAGCGACGTTCCCACCGCCGCGCGCTTCCCGCGCTTCCGCCTGCTCGACGTCGCGCTCACGGGCTGCCGCCGCGCGGAAGCCGTCGCGGAAATCGTCCGCATGGCCCGCGCCGGGGACCGCGGCTACGTCTGCGTCTTCGCCGCCGATTCGCTCCTGAAGTGCCATGACGACCCGCGCCTCGCGGCCGTCGCCCGCGGCGCGTCGATGGCGCTCTGCGACGGCATGCCGCTCGTCTTCGCCGGGCGCCGCTTCGCCCGGCTGCCGGTGGACCGCTGCTACGGTCCCGACGTGATGCTCGACGCGCTCGACCGCGGCCGCGCCGCGGGGCTGCGCCACTACTTCTACGGCGGGGCGGACGAAGAGACGTCGCGCCGCCTCCGCGAAAGGATGGCGGCGCGCTTTCCCGGCCTGCGGATCGCGGGCGCCGAGGTTCCGCCGTTCCGGCCCCTCACGGAGGCGGAGCGGCGCGAAACGGCCGCGCGCATCGACGCGAGCGGCGCGGACGTCGTCTGGGTCGGCCTCGGCACGCCCAAGCAGGATTTCTGGATGTCCGAGATGCGCCCGCTCCTGAAGGCGCCCGTTCTCGTGGCCGTCGGGGCCGCGTTCGCGTTCCACGCCGGCACCGTCCGCCAGGCCCCGCGCTGGATGCGCCGCTCCGGCCTCGAATGGCTTTTCCGCCTCTGCGCCGAGCCGCGCCGCCTGTGGCGCCGCTACCTGCTCGGAAACCCCCGCTTCCTCTGGCTCGCCGCGCGCCAGTGGATCACCGGCCGCCCGGCCCGCCTCGGCGCGGTGGAACGCCCCGCCGCACCATGAAGATCGCCCGCCTCGTCACCGGCCCGTTCGAGGAGAACTGCTACCTGGCGGTCGCGCCCGACGGCTCCGCGGCCGTCGTCGACCCCGGCGCGGACGCGCCGTCGGTCCTCGCCGCCCTCCGCGGCGCCGGCGCGACGCTCCGCTGCATCCTGCTCACGCACGGCCACCTCGACCACCTTTCCGCGCTGCCCGCGCTGCTCTCCGCCGCCCCCGGGACGCCCGTGCGCCTCGCCGCCGCGGACGCCGCGTGGTGCTTCACGCGCGCCAACGCGTTCCCGCCATACGATCCCGTCCTCGAACCGCCCGCGTCGCTCCTTCCCGTCGCGGACGGCGACGAGGTCGCCGTCGGGGAGACGCGTTTCCGCGTCCTCGCCACGCCCGGACATTCGCCCGGCTGCGTCTGCTACTTCGCGGAGGCGGACGGCGCGCGGCCGCCCGTGCTCTTTTCCGGCGACACGCTCTTCCGCGCTTCGATCGGCCGCACCGACTTCCCCGGCAGCTCGTGGGAGGACATGGAGGCTTCGCTGCGGCGCCTCGCCGCGCTGCCGCCGGAAACGCGCGTCCTGCCCGGCCACGGCGACCCCACCACGGTCGCCGCCGAACGCGAACTCAATCCGTTCCTCGCGCCGCTGCTCGCGGACGACGCGCCGTGAACCGCGGCTGCGCCTACCGCGACCGCGTGGGCAGCGAAGCGGCCGGCGCGCCGCTCGCGCGCTTCTACGCCGCGCGTTACCGCCATTCGCCGGCGTCTGTCTGGCGCGAGCGCGCCGGGCGCGGCGAAATCCTCCGCAACGGGCGTCCCGCCGGTCCTGACGAGCCTCTCGCCGCGGGCGACGCGCTCGAATGGCGGCGTCCGCCGTGGGAGGAGCCGCCCGTGCCGCGCGACGTGTGCGTCGTGCACGCGGACGCGGACGTCGTCGTCGTCGACAAGCCGTCCGGCCTGCCGACGATGCCCGCGGGCGGCTTTCTGGAGAACACGCTCGCCGCGATCCTGCGGGAACTCTGTCCCGGCGAAGCGGTCGTGCCGGTGCACCGTCTCGGCCGCGGCACGTCCGGGCTCGTCCTGTGCGCGCGCTCGGCGCGGGCGCGGGACGCCCTGGCGCGGCAGTTCCGCGAC
>JAFPUX010000408.1 GCA_017413145.1 Kiritimatiellia bacterium
ACGGCGGGCCGTCGGCGGCGAGCGCGTCGAGGAAGTCCGCGTCCTCGCGCAGGAGCGACAGCGTGCGGTCCAGCGTGGCGGGGAGCCCCGCGCCGCAGGCTTCGAGCAGCGCGGGGACGGCGCGGTGGCGGATGCGGTTGCGGAGCGGGCCGTCGTCCGCGTTCGTCGAGTCTTCGCGCCAGGGCAGGCCTTCGGCTCGGAGAAAGGCCACCAGGTCCGCGTGGCGCAACGCCAGGAACGGGCGGACCAGGCGGACGTCCGTTCGGACACGGTCGAGGGGCGCGACGGGCGCCATGCCGGCGAGACCGCGCAGGCCCGCGCCGCGCGCGAGGCGCAGCAGGAACAGCTCGAGCTGGTCGTCGAGCGTGTGGGCGAGCGCGACGTCGCGGCGGTCCTCCGCCGCGGCCGCGAGAAAGCCGCGCCGCTCCCGGCGGGCGGCCATTTCGAGCGATTTGCCCGTCTTGGCGGCTTCGGCCGGAACGTCCGCCTTGCCGACCACGAACGGCACGCCGAGCGACTGGCAGAGTTCGACGCAGAACGCTTCGTCGGCGTCCGCCTCCGCGCCGCGGATGCCGTGGTTGAGGTGCGCGGCCACGAGTCCGTAGGGCGGTTTCGCGCCGCGGGCCGCGCGGACGCGGACGATCGCGTGCAGGAGCGAAACGGAGTCGGCGCCGCCGGAGAGAGCGACGACCAGGGGCGCGTTCCCGCGTGCGATCCGCGCCGCTTCCCCCGGCCCTTCCAGGGCCCGGAGGACGGGACTCTCCGCCGGTTTCCGTTTCATGCGCCCCATTCCGCGGCGGGTCAGCGGGCCATTTCGACGACGATCTTGGAGCCGTCCTTGACGAGTTCTTCGGGGACATAGGCGGAGGGGAGGGCGTGGCCATCGATGGCCACGCGCTTCACCTTGTCGCCGCCGCCCGCGACCTTCACGTGGAAGGTGCGGCCGCGCCAGGTGCGGTCCTGGGTGAAGCCCTTCCAGTCCTTCGGGAGGTGCGGCGCGATCTTGAGCCCCGCGTAGTCGCGGCGGATGCCCAGGAAGTCGTCGAGCTCCTCGTTGAAGAACCACGCGATCGACCCGGTGATCCAGTTGAACTCCATCCGGAACGGCGCGTTGCGGTGCTCCGGTCCGAAGAAGCAGTTGCCGTAGACGTAGCGCGGGTTCGCCTTCTTGAGCGGCGAGTCGCCGTAGGCCGGCGTGGCGTCGCGGTAGAGCGCCCACGCGCGTTCGGTGAGGCCCGCGCGCAGGAGCGCGAGGACCATCCACGAGTTGCAGTGCGTGTAGACGGTGCCGTTCTCGCAGATGCCGGGCTCCATCGAGGTGACGCGCCCGATGACGGGGTCGAAGTGCTTGTAGGCCGGCGCCATCATCTGGTAGCCGAGCGGCGTCCTGAGACGCTTGTCGATCGCGGCGAGGATCTTCTTGCGGCGCGCGGGCGAGGCGGCGCCGCAGATGATCGCCCAGCTCTGCGTGTTGAGGTAGAGCTGGCCCTCGCGGTTCTTGCGCGAACCGATCGGGTTGCCGTCGTCGTCGAAGCCGCGGACGTACCAGTCGCCGTCCCACGCCTCCTTGTTGAGCGCGTCGTTGATCGCCGAGGCGCGGGAGAGGGCGTCCATCGCGGCGGGGGCGTCGTCGAGCCAGCCGTAGAGCCCGGCCATCTGCTGGAGCGCCTCGCTGTAGGCCATCGAGAGCCAGACGGACTCGCCCTTGCCGCCCTTGCCGATGCCGGTGAGGGAGTCGTTCCAGTCGCCGAACTTGATGAGCAGCAGCCTGTGGGCGCCCTTGTTGCGCTCGAGGAAGTCGAGCGCGCGTTGGATGTGCCCCAGGACCGTCGCCTCGCCCTTGTCGTAGAAGGGGACCTTGACCTTGAGGAAGTCCCTCTCGCCGGTCTCGCGCAGGTAGGCGCAGAGCGTGAAGACGAGCCAGAGCGCGGAGTCGGAGTACTCCTTCGTGTCGATCGGGTTCCAGCCGCGCAGCGCGAGGCCGGAGGCATACTGGTGGCGGAGCGCGGTGAGCAGGATCTCGCGCGTGCGTTCCGGGTAGAACGACGAGCAGCCCATTGCGTGCTGGACGATGTCGCGGTAGCCCATCCAGCCCCAGCGGC
>JAFPUX010000409.1 GCA_017413145.1 Kiritimatiellia bacterium
AGCTGGCTGCCGTCGGGGTAGTTCTCGACGACGCGGTAGTAGCTGCCGTTGTCGCCCCAGATCGCCGTCACGCGGGCGGCGTCGAGGACCGGGCCGCCTTCGCCGAGGCGGGAGAGGATGCCGTGCTCGCCGTCGGCGCCGGCTTCGAGGACAAGCGTCGAGCCCTCGCCGGCCGGCGTCACGGTCGCGCGCAGGTCGGCGTCGGTCTCGACCGGCTCGCCGGGGCGGAGCGCGGGCGCGTCGAGCGTGCGGGCGGTGCCGACGACGACGGCGGGGCGGGAGAGCGGGAAGCGCGAGGCGACGGCCTCGACGAACGCCTCGGCGGAGGCGGGGATGCCGCCGGTCACGGCGAGGGCGGAGAGGCGGTAGAGCCCGGCGGAATCGAACGCGAACGGAACGGGGGCGGAGGCGGCGAAGTTCGTGACGGCGATCCAGGCCTCGCCGGCGCGACGTTCGACGGCGATGCCGGACTCCGCGTCGGGGAAGCCGACGAGGCGGAGGGCGTCGCCTTCGCGGAGACGAAACGCGGCGTTCGTGGCGGCGTCCGGGATCGCGTAGGGCGTCCAGGCAACGGAGAAGGAGTGCTGCGCGCCGACGCCGAGCAGTTCGACGGTCGTCGCGGCGCCGTCGGGATCGAGCGGGACGTCCGCCCAGAACCCGCCGCCGACGGAGGGCGCGGTGGCGTATTCGGCGGAATTGGTGCCGGAGGAGACGAGGAGCGCGGCGGTTCCGCCCCACATCTCGGCGCCTTCGACGCAGATCGGAGACACGGGCGAATCGGCGTCGGGACCGCCGAGCGAGACGAGGCGGTCGGTGCGGGCGGCGCGCCAGTCCTCGACGCCGTCGCCGTCGGCGTCCGGGCCGGAGAAGGACAGGAAGCCGATGTCGTGGAGGGCGAGGAAGGTATTGGAGGCGCGATTCTTCCAGACGAGCCGGAAGCGGTGGGGGCCGGCGTCGAGCGCGGGGAGGAAGAACACGGCGTCCGACGGGGCACCGGCGGTCGCGGGCACCTGCTGGCGCGCGACGAAGAGACCATCGACATAGAGCGAGAGGTCGAAGAGGGACGTGCCGGAAACGAGCGGATTGTGCTGCGAGACGCCGAAGCGGATCGCGTCCGGCGGCGTACTGCCGACCGTGAGTTCCCACGTGACGGACCCCGCGCGCTCGCGGGCGTAGAGGACGGATTCGTCCTCGCCCCAGGAGCCGGTGCGGGCCACGACGGAGGTGCGGGCGGAGGCGGGCTCGCCGAGCGGGGCGGCGGTCACCCCCGCGAGGTCGGGGGTGCAGGGGTCGGTGCGGGAAACGGAGGACTCGAAGCGGTCGTCCCAGCCGTCGCCGTCGGTGTCGGCGAGGAGCGGTTCGGTGCCGAGGAGGAATTCGGCGTAGTTGGAGAGCGTGTCGCCGTCCGGGTCCGCGAAGGCATCGGAGTAGAGGCAGGGATTGAGGCCGCGGGCCACTTCCCAGGCGTCCGGGATGCCGTCGCCGTCGGAGTCCGCGAGGAGCGGATTCGTGCCGGCGAGGAACTCGGCGAGGTTGGAAAGACCGTCGGAATCGGGGTCGAGGGCGGCGTCGGCGGGATCGGACGGATCGAAGCCGAACTCTGTCTCCCACCAGTCTTCGGCGCCGTCGCCGTCGGAGTCGGTTTCGCCCACGACGCGGAAGTAGCGCGTCTGCGGGATGTTCGACCAGGAGGAACCGCTCGGCTGCCAGTGCAGGCGCAGCGTGGGCGGCGCGCCCTGCGTGAAGTGGAGGACCTCGAAGTCGTGGAAGCCGTAGGCGAGGCGGACGGTCCCGGTGCGCGTGCGGCGCGTGTGCGCCCCGCCGTTGTCGACGACGAGCGCGCCGTCGAGGTAGAGGCGCGAACCCTCGGCGGATTCGAGCAGGAAGGTCCAGTCGCCCGTGGCCGGGACGAAGAGGCGTCCGGCGTGGCGCGAGGCGAAGAGCCGCGTGGCGGAGACCGGAACGCCGGGCCACGAGGTGGCCTCGGTGTGGTTGATCGAGTGCTCGATCCTGGTCTGGCACGGGGTCAGGAGCGAGAAGTCGGGCAGGTCGCCGGGACGGGAGGAAAGCGGGTAGTAGGTCGAGGAAAGGCCGGCGGCGTAGCCGGGCGGACACGGGAGGACCTCGACCGTGCGAAGCGCGGGGATGGACACGGCGCCCGCGGAATCGGTCGCAATGGCGGAGACGGCGACGGTCCCCGTCGCGGCGGTTTCCCACGTGGCGGCGAAGGGAGCGTTCGAGACCGACGAGACGAGCACGCCGTCCGCGAAGAAATCGACACGGGAAATGGTTTCGCCAAAGCCCCACGCCGTCGCGAAAAGGGAGACTTCGTTGCCGACGTAGCAGACGGCGGGATCGGGCGCGGCGAGACGGATGCCGGGCGCGTAGGACGCGGGTTCGGCGTGAAGGACGGCGGAGGCGGGAACGACCGTTTCGGAGCCACCGGGCGGCGTCCAGGAAAGCCGCAAGCCAGCCGTGCCCGTGTTCTCGTAGAAGCCGACGACAATGTCGTGAAGGCCGGCCGAGAGCGCAACCGTCGCCGAACGGGTGCGATAGCTGTGCGGGGCGTCGTCGAGAATGACGGCGGCGCCGTCGATCCAGAGCGCGGCGCCGTCGTCGGACGCGAGATGGAAGGCGTAGTCGCCCGGCGTCTCGATCCAGAGCGAGCCGGAGAAGCGCGCGGCGAAGTAGTCCTTGAAGCGGGAGTCCAGGCCGGACCACGCCCCCTGCGTGCTCGGGAAGTCGACCGCGGGAACGGCGAGCCAGAGATCGGCGGAGAGCGCCGAGAAGTCGGGGAGAGACGAGAGCGCGGCCTCGGTCCTGTGGAACGAGGCGAGCCAGCCGGTAATGAGCGAATTGGTCGGCGAAGCGGCGTTCGCCGCTGCGCCGACCGTGTTGGACGGAACGAGCGAAAGCGAGAGAACGACGAGCGACGGATCGTAGAACGGAAGCAGGTCGGCGTTCGTCACGACGTCGTAGCCCGCCGCGAGCAGCGCCCAATTCGGGTCGTAGCCCGGCTCGGGGGCGAGACGCGCGGCGCCGCCCGTGGCGGGGTTCGTGACGACGGTTTCGTCCGTGGCGGGGTCCTCGAACGCGAACGCCGCGCCGGAACCGACGACGGCGAACCACGCCGCGTCGTTCGTGGTCGCCGGCGCGACGGACACGGCACCGATCTCCTGCGTGATGACGGACGCGGACGGCAGTGCCGCGGCCTGCGCGTCGCGGAGCAGGGCGCGGATGTCTCCGGGAACGGCGACGGGCGCGGGCGCATCCTGCGCGAGAAGCGCCGGAACGGGCGCGAAGAGAAGAGGGAGGAGGGCGGCTGAAAGCCGCGGAGACCGTGTGCGGGCGCTGTTGTTCATTGCGTTCCTTCTTGTAGGCGGGCGAGCGGAACAGCCCGGCGAAAGGTCGGGAGTCCCACGCGACGACATACAAGATAGCAGAACGGCGGGAAAAAACAGTGGGAAATTAGTGGGAATTTCGAGGGCGTTCAGTCCGGGAAGAAGACGGATAGATCGTCTTCCGCCGCATCCTTGGGGCGCGCCACGTCGACGGCGGGAGGACCGGCCGTTTCAAACGCGTCAAGCAGGGCGCCGGCAACCGGATCGAACGGTTCGGGAACGGACGAGGTCGACGCCGACGGACCGGCCGGCGGACCGGGCCGCAACGCCCGGACGGCTAGAACCGCGAACAGGAGACCGAGGACGCCCGACCCAACCACGCGGGCGCGGCGGCGGACGAGCCGCGCGCCGAGCGGAGGGCGGGAAGCGGCGTTCCAACGGTAGCCGCGCCCCCAGGCGGTCTCGACACGCCAGCCGGCGGGACCGAGCTTGCAGCGAAGGGCGGCGACGGCGCTGTCCACGGCGCGTGGCTGGACGCTCCCGGACTCGTCGCCGAGGTACGCACGCAACAATTGACCTCGCGAGAGGGCGACGCCCGGATGCGAAACGAACGCCTGCAGAAGACGGACTTCGGTAGAGGTGAGATCAAGCGGACGCCCGCCAAGCCGCGCGACGCCGGTGGCGGGATCGAAGCGGAAGGCGTCCGAAGCGGAGTCGACCGGTGGCGGCGTCTTGGCGAGGACGAACAGCGCGAGCGTCGCGGGGGAGACCGGTCCGACGCGACATTCGTCGACGCCGGCCGCATAGGCGGCGCGGACGGAGGCCGGCGAGAGATCGGGCAGAAGGACTTCGAGGCGGACCGCGGCCGGGGACGGAACCGCCCGACGCACGGAACGGCACAGAGCGGGCAGATTCGCGGGACCGAGCGCGGCGGCGTCCAGAAGAACGAAAGCGGGCGGACATCCGGAGGCGAGCGCGGCGGCGACGGCGGTCGCATCCGGAACGCCGCGGATCTCCCAGCCCTCGTCCGACGGCAGGGCACGGCGGAGGGCAGACGCGAAAGCGGCGGAAAAACCGCCAAGGAGGACGCGGCGCGGACTCACGGCGCATTCCCTCCTTTGGGCGGGGACGACGACACAGGCTTCCGGAAAGAAAACCCGCCGAACCGGACGCCGCGACCGAAGAACACGAGCTTTCCGCCATTCGGCATCGAAGCCGGCCCGAACCCGGGACAGTCCGCGGACAAGACGGGTTCGGAATCCGATCCAAGGCGGAGTTCGACACGTCCGTCCCCGAAGACGGCGCGAAGGCGGACGCGGCGCAATCCGTCGCCCATCCGAGCGGGAAGCGGGACGTTCCGTTCGGCGAGCAGGCCGCCGCGACAGCCCTTGTCGGCTTTGAGTTCGCCCGAAGGGCCGAGACGGAGCGCAAGACTTTCGTTCCCGTCGGACCGGAACGAAAGTGGCGGCTGGGAACCGCGCAACACTCCGTACAGACCGTCGGCCGGGAGAAAGCGCAACGCGAAGAAAGCGTGTTCCTCTTCATCCGGGAGAATTTCGAGTTCGGCGTCGATTTCGACCTCGACGGGAAGCGGATGGCGGAATTCCATGGCGCGAACACCATCCGGACCAGGGGCAACGGCCGATCCTTCTGCGGAATCCTTCTCCAGGACCCAACCTGTTCCGACGGCACTGCCATAACCGAACCAGTCGCAGAATTCGCCATCCGAAAAAACACCGACGAAGCGGGATTCCCCTTTGTCGAACCGAGTGCGGACGAATGCGCGAAGGACCGCTTCTTCCAGAAGCCGGACCTCGGCCCTCGTCCGCGCGCGCCAGAAGGCTCGCACGCGTTCGGCCTGTTCAAGGACCTTCTGAGGCTCTCCATGGAGCAAAAGAGTCCAGAGCGGACGGACAAGATTCCCGTTCGGGCCGGTCAAACCGAGAAGATGACATCCCGTCGCGAACGCACCGCCGAGGCGGCGCTGCAAGAATCCGTCGGACAGAGGATCGTCCACCCAATCCACCGTCTGCAGCGAACCGTCAACATCCCCGCGGCGCTCGCGCAGGACGGCGACCAGCTCCGCGGCGGACCAACGGAAGCACCGCGTGGCGCCGGGACTGCGGGCGACCGATTCGAGGCCCGTCTCGACGCGTGCGAGCCGGTCGGCGTCGGAGAGAAGGGCCGCGGCGGTTCCGCCGCCGGCGTTGAGTTCGCGGATGACGGCGGACATTCCGCAGAGGGGCAGCATCGTGTCCGGCCTTTCGGCGGCAAGCGCGAGACAGGCATCCTCGTGCGCACGCAGCGCAACCGGATCGCCAAGGAGAAGTCCGTAGTCGAGGTGGAGCCGGACGAAGTCGAACCGCGCCTCCGCGCCGCACCCGAACCAGTGTCGCAATCCTTCGCGATCGCGGCGGATTCCGCAGACGGTCGCCACCCCCGCGGCGCCCTGCGGGAATTCGGGGTGGAGTTCCCACGCGCGGCGGTAGGAGGCCGCGGCGAGGTCGAGGGCATCGTCACGCACTTGGGGCGCAGAGGCTTCGCGTGCGCGGGCGAACGCGGCGTTCCCGCCGAGCGCGAAGGCGATCCACGGGTCGGCGGAAGAGCGGAGGAAGGCGGGGACGAGCGCGGAGTCGCCGATGTCGACGAACTGCGCGAGGACGCGCAGGATGGCCTCGGAGCGCTCCGGATGCGCGGCGTGCGACTCGGCCCAGCGCACGGCGGCGGCGCAGAGCGCGCGGGCGTGGTCCGGCGACGGATCAAGCAACTGCCTCGCGTGAGCGGCGAGGAGGCGCCGGAAGGGCTCGGACTCCGGCGGGAGGGCGGCGAGACTGGATTCGAGTTCCGCGAGCTGCGCGCGGGCCCGGTCGTCCCAGTGCCACTTGCGCTGTCCGACGACGGACATCCAGACGAGGAACGGATCGCGCGAGCCCTCCTTCACGCTGAAGTCGTAGGCGCGGCCCCACTCGGGTCCGGGTCGGTCCGTCATCCGCGCAGGACCTTCCCAAGCGAGACGAAGCTCGTCCTCGACGTAAGCGCGGGCCTCGGCCGCACGCTCGGTGGACCACGAGGCGGGGGGCTCGAACCGGTCGAGCGTTTCGGCGCGCAGGAGCGGAAGCAGCGACCGGTCGCGGAAGTCCGCTTCGCTTGCTGCCGCCGCGTTGGTTCGGACGTTTTCTGCCCAGTCCGGAAGGGACCGGATCGGCGATGGTTCCGCCTTCGCCACGGAAAGGCGCAGGAAGCAGCTCACAAACGAGACAAGGAGGAGGGGCAGAACGGCTTTCATGGTCGGGGAGAGCGTGGAAGGAGGGGGTGATGCGATCAAATCCTACCACAACTCAGCCGAAAAACAGTGGGAAAACAGTGGGAAATACCACCACAAACCGCCCTGGCGTTTCGGGCGGACGGATGGGAAGTCGGATGCTCCGGTTTGTGCGTTTCCGGGGTAGAAAGCTACACGAAACGGGCGAAGGCTGCAAGGGGGTGGCAAATTTGTGACGATTCATCCAAAATTCAAAACGAAAAGGGCGATTTTATTGGGTTTTTCGCGCATTTTTCAAAAAATCATCACAAATTCGCGGAAAGGGCTCCGGGCAATTGAATCGAGAAGCCGTTTCTGCGATACTTGCCGGCATGGAACGAACGCTGGAATCCGATACGCCCGCCGCGGCGGACCTGACCCGCACGGAGGCGCTGTTGTTCGACGCGCTGCGGTCTCGACCGGGCGTCGTCTGGTCGCGGTGCGAGCTGTTGGAAGCCATGCACGGAAAGACCCGCGGCAACGTGCAGGAGCATGCGGTCGACGCGATGGTCGCGCGGCTCCGGAAGGAACTCGGCGCGGCGGGCGGTTGCATCGAAACGGTCCGCGGGCGGGGACTGCGGTGGAATCCAACGCACCTGTCGGTCGACCGGAAGACCCGGACGGCGTTCGTGGGAGGCTTTCCCGTCGATTTGGCCTTGTCCGAACGCGCGGTGCTGGCGGCCCTGGCGTCGCGTCCCGGCCGGATTTTCTCCCCGGAGAAACTGGCGGCCTCGCTTTCCCTTTCCGAGCCGACGATCCGTTCCGTCGTCGCGTCGCTCCGGCACAAGCTCGGGCCGGCGGGGGCTTGCGTCGAGACGGTCCACGGGCGGGGCTACCGGTTCGGGCCGAAGCGGAGGGCGTCCGCGTGGCGGATCGCCACGGCGGCCGGCGGCGCGATGCTGGCGCTGCTCGCCGTGGCCGGGCTGGCGCTCGTCCTGGCCGACGGACGCGGAACGGCGCGGACGGAGGCGGCGCTGGTCCCGGAGGAAGCCGGAACGACCGTTCCGCTCACGGAGGCGGAGGCCGTCGAGATCGCGAAACGCGAAACCGCCG
>JAFPUX010000054.1 GCA_017413145.1 Kiritimatiellia bacterium
CCGCGGCGTCTTCCTCCGGAAACTCTGGCTCCTCGCCGTTGCCTTCTACGCCCTCTGGGCCGCCGGCGTCGCCTGGCTCGCCCGCGAGCTCTGGCTGCGCGACCGCGCCGGCGGGGACGCGGCCCCGGACGCCGCCGCGGAACCGCCCGTCCTCGACGCGGCGCAGTCCCCGCTCTTCTCGCGCTGGATCGCGGCCACGTTCGTCTCCTTCCTCATGATGAGCGTCATGGTCATCGCCTGGGCGAGCGTCAAGGGCGACATCCAGGACAACTTCATCCAGAAGGTCAAGTTCATCTCGTCGCACGGCATCTACTCGCTCTGGATCGGCTACGGCCTCGCGCTCGCGCTCTGGTGGGGGCGGTCCTTCGTCCGCCGCGCCGCGCCCGGTGCCGCGTCCGCGCTCGTCGCGCTCGCGGTCGCCGCCGCGCTCGCCACGCCGCTGTTGCCGGTGAACGAGAACTACCACAACTTCCGCCTCGTCAACGAATCGAGCGCCGCCGACCAGAACGGCCACGACTTCGGCTGGCAGTTCGGCAACTACCAGCTCCGCGGCGCGCCGGCGATCGCGGAGGAGCTCTCCGAGGACGAAGAGCCCCTCCCCGACCCCACCTACCCGCGTCCGATGGGGCCCGACGCCGTCTTCTTCGGCGGCACCGATCCGGGGCGCTTCGTCCCGACCTACATGATCTACTCGGCGATGGTCCGCCCCGACGTGTACCTCATCACGCAGAACGCGCTCGCCGACTCGACCTACCTCGACACCATGCGCGGCATCTCGCGCGAGGGCGAGGGCGTGCAGGGCGTCTACTCCGACCAGATCTGGATGCCCACGATCGACGACAACCGCCGCGCGTTCCAGCGCTACACGGACGACGTCCAGGCCGGCCGCCGCCCCGACATCGGCGGCATCACGCGCACGCCCGACGGCCGCGTCTCCGTGAACGGCGCCCTCGCCGTCATGCAGATCAACGCCATCATCGCCGAGGACATCTTCCTGCACAACCGCGACAAGCACGAGTTCTACGTCGAGGAGAGCTACCCGATGGACTGGATGTACCGCTACATCACGCCCAACGGGCTCATCATGAAGGTGAACCGCGACGAATTCTGGAAGGAAGGCGGCCGCCCCGTCCCCTACGACGCCGCCGTCGCCAACGCCGACATGGACTTCTGGGACTGGTACTCGCGCCGCCTCGTGGACGACCCGAAGTACGGCCGCGACATGCCCGCCCGCAAGGCGTTCAACAAGCTGCGCTCCGCCATCGCCGGCACCTACGTGTGGCGAGGCGACCGCGTCCGCGCCGAGCGCGCCTACAACCAGGCCCACTCGCTCTACGTGATGAGCCCCGAGACGCTCCGCGGCCTCGTCGTCAACATCGACCTCGCGCTCAACCGCACGCAGGGCGTCGTCGAACGCCTCGACCAGCTCCTCGCCCTCGACCCGAACAACGAGGGGGTCCGTTCGATGAAGAAGGAGGTCGGACGCATCGTGAAAGCCATGGGCGACCTGCGCGAGCTCGGACCGCGCATCGCCTACTCGCCCGCGACCGCCACGCCGGAGATGCGCCTGCGCGTCGTCGAGGCCGCCCTGGTCCTCGGCAACGCGAACGCCGCCGTCCAGGCGATCCTCGGGCCGGACGGCGAATCCGCCCTCGGCCCCGCGGACCTCTTCCGCGCCGCGGTCCTCCTCGCCGACCACGGCCAGGCGGCCCTCGCGTCGAAGTCCTTCGGCCGCGTCCCCGACGCGTTCCTCTCCTCGGACGAAACGCCGCCCGGCGACCTGCTCAAGGCCTACGAGGCGCACCTCGCCGCCAAGGACTACGCCGCCGCTTCGCGCGTGCTCGCCTTCTACCTGCCGCGCCGCCGCGACGACTGGGAGAAATGGATCGAGTTCGCCGTCCTGAGCGCGCAGCAGGGCCGCGTCCCCGCCGCCCGCGCGGCCGTCCAGAACGCGCTCTCCGCCGGCGGCGACGCCGCGCGCAAGGCCCTCCGCGCCTACCCGTCGCTCCTCGAGCTCGTCCCCGCCGCCGGATCGGGCGGCGGAGCGCCTTTCCTGCCGCCCGCGCGATGAAGCTCCGTTTCGGGAAGTTCCGCGTCCCCGGCGGCGCCGCGTGGCTCGCGCTGGCCGCGCTCGCGGTCGTGTGCTCGCTCACGAGCCCGACGTTCGCCAAGACGGCGAACCTGCTCAACGTCGCGCGGCAGAGCTCCTACACGGGGCTCGTCGCGCTCGGCATGACGTTCGTGATCGTCGCGGGCGGCATCGACCTCTCGGTCGGCTCGCTCTTCGCGCTCTCCGGCGTCGCCGCCGCGAAGCTCCTCGGGCTGCTGCCCGCCGGCGCGCTCGGCGACGTCCCGTTCGCGCTCGCCTGCGCCGCGCTC
>JAFPUX010000410.1 GCA_017413145.1 Kiritimatiellia bacterium
CCGGCGTCCTTGAGCTTCGCGAGGTCCGCCTCGGAGACGAGCCCGAGCGAGCCGCAGAGCTCGATGCCGGATGCGCGCCGCATCGCGCGGAGGGCGTCGCAGAGCGCGTCGACGTCGGCGGGCGTCTGCGCGCGGCCGCTCGTCACGATGCCGATGCGGTCGGCGCCGTTCGCCTCGGCCGCCTTCGCGGCCTCGGCGCACGCGTCCGCGCCGACGAATCCGTGTTCTTCGCAGCCCGTCTTCCAGTGCGCGCTCTGGGCGCACCACTTGCAGTTCTCGGGACACCGCCCGGACCGCGCGTTCACGATGGAGCAGAAGTCGAAGTGCTTCGGCGCGAAGGCGGCGGTCACGCGGTGCGCCGCCTCGCGCAGCTCGTCGCGCGGCGCCTCGCGCAACAGGCCGAGCAGCTCCTCCGCCGTGGCGGGGTCTCCGCCGGCGATCAGCCGGTCGGCGAGGGAGGAGGCGGGCTTTTGCATGGGCGCGGAGTCTAGCAAATCGCGCGGCGGTTTGCTACCGCCACGGGAGAGGGCTCCGCCCTCCCCGAACCCCTCCCGGCATTGGCGGGCAAAGGCTTGCGAGGGTTTTCCGGCGCAGCTACGCCCCAAGGCCGTTGAGTGCCTTGGGATGCCATCCCGGGGTGGGGTTCGGGGAGGGGCGTCAGCCCCTCTCCCGTAGGCCCCGGAGCGCAGCGGAGGGGCTCGTTCAGGCTCCCGGTGCGGTAGCCGCGCGGGTCCACCTCCACGCGGGCGAAGCCGAGGGGGCGGAGGGCGGCTGAGAGCGCAGGAAGATCGGCGGCCAGCCGCGGGATGTCGGCGGGCGGGACTTCGAGGCGGGCGAGGTCGCCGTGGACACGGACGCGCAACTGCGCGAGGCCGGGGAAGCGGTCGGCGACGAGCGCCTCGGCGCGGTCCACGCGGTCCAGAAGATCCGGCGTGATGCGGTCGCCGTAGGGAATGCGAGAAGCGAGGCACGCGGCGGAGGGCTTGTCCGCGGTCGGAAGGCCGAGCGAGCGCGAAAGAGTGCGGACCTCGGACTTCGCGAGACCCGCCTCGCGGAGCGGGCTGCGGACGCCGAGTTCGCGGATGGCGCGAGCGCCGGGGCGGTAGTCGCGGTCGTCGTCGAGGTTGGAGCCCTCGATTACCGCCGCGAGGCCGCGCTCGCGGGCGAGCGCGACCAGGCGCGAGAAGAGATGCCGCTTGCAGTGGTAGCAGCGGTCGGGCGGGTTGTCCGCGAAGTGCGGGATCGCGGCGAGGTCGGCGTCGAGCACGATGTGCTCGACGCCGACCTCGCGGCAAAAGGAAAGGGCCTCGGCGAACTCGCGCGGCGGTACGAACGGCGCACGGATCGTGGCGGCCACGCAGCGGTCGCCGAGCTCCTCGTGCGCGACGCGCAGGAGGAAGGTCGAGTCCACGCCCGCCGAGAACGCGACGAGCGCGGAGCCGAGCTCGCGCAGGGACGCGCGGAGGGCGTCGAGCTTGGCGAAGGTTTCCGGGGCGGGAGCGGGCATGGCGCGCGATTCTAGCACGCGGAGGGGGCGGAGTAAATCTCACGCGGAGTCCGCGGAGGGCGTGGAGTTTTGATTCTCACGCGGAGTTCGCGGAGGGCGCGGAGTGTTGATTCTCACGCGGAGTCCGCGGAGGGCGCGGAGTTTTGTTTCAAGCGGCGGCGCGAACGCGCCGCCGCCACCCAAATCCACGCCGCTCGGGCGGCATGCCGCCCGAGCCGGCGGGGGTTTTCTAGCCGAGTGCGCGGTCGAGCTCGGCGATGATGTCGTCGACGTGCTCGAGGCCGATCGAGAGGCGGATGAGCTCCGGCAGGACGCCGCCCTTGCGGAGGTCCTCGTCGGAGAGCTGCGAGTGCGTGGTCGAGGCGGGGTGGATGACGAGCGACTTGGCGTCGCCGACGTTCGCCAGGAGCGAGAAGATCTCGCCGTTGAGCGAGTCGGCGAAGGCGCGCGCCTCCTTGGAGCCGCCCTTCACGCCGAAGACGACCATCCCGCCGGCGCCGTTCGGGAGGTACTTCGCGGCGAGCTCCGGCTGCGAGAGCGACGGATACTTCACCCACGCGACCTTCGGGTGCGCGGCGAGGTGCTTCGCGACGGCGAGCGCGTTCTCGCTGTGCTTCGCGATGCGAAGCGGCAGCGACTCGACCCCCTGCAGGAAGATCCACGCGGCGTCCGGCGCGAGCGTCGGGCCCTGGTTGCGGATGCCCACGGTGAGCAGGCGCAGCGAGAACGCGACGGGCTTGAGCGGGTCCGGGAGGTCGTGCGCGAAGCGCAGGCCGTGGTAGCCGCCGTCTGGTTCGTTGTAGAGCGCGAACTTCGGGTCGGTCCAGTCGAACTTGCCCGCGTCCACGACCACGCCGCCGATGCCGGCGCCGTGGCCGCCGATCCACTTGGAGAGCGAGTGGATCACGAGGTCCGCGCCGTGGTCGATCGCGCGCAGCAGCGGCGGCGGCGTGAACGTCGCGTCCACGACGAGCGGCAGGTGGTGCTTCTTCGCGATCGCGGCGTAGCCGTCGAGGTCCGCGACGTCGAGGCCGGGGTTGCCGACGGCTTCGACGAAAATCAGCCTCGTCTTCTCGTTGATCGCCGCCTCGACCGCCGCGAAGTCGTTCACCGGGGTGAAGTTCACCTTGATGCCAGCGTTGGGGAGGATGGCGTCGAACTGCGAGAACGTGCCGCCGTAGAGGTTGTCGGCCGCGACGACCTCGTCGCCCGCGCGGGCGATGTTCGTTACGGTGAAGAAGATCGCCGCCGTGCCGGAGGCGAGCGTCTGCGCCGTGGCGCCGCCCTCGAGCGCGGCGATGCGCTGCGCGAGGACGTCGTTCGTGGGATTCATCAGGCGCGCGTAGATGTTGCCGAGCTCGCGCAGCGCGAAGAGGTCGGCGCCATGCTTGCTGTCGCGGAAGTTGTAGGCGGTCGTGCGGTAGACCGGCACCGCGCGCGCGTTCGTGGCGGGGTCTCCGTGCGGATTCTGTCCGGCGTGGATCGCCAGCGTTTCGATGTGGAACTTGCTCATGTCGGGGCTCCTTTCCTTTAATCACTACCGTTTTGGTTGTGAAAACGGCGCGGAGTCTAGCAAAGCCGGAAAACAATTGCAAGCGAAAAAATTACCGACTTGGTAGAGATTTAGATTTTACCTCGGAGGCCGGTTTCCGGCACGTGGCGGGGTGTCGCCCCCCGCCACGCGCCGGACAAGCCCCTTACCGAGCGGGGGATTGCGGGCGTGGGCGGGGTCTGGTAGAATTCGGGCGCATGAACGACCGCGGCCGCTTTTCCCTGCTCGGCGCCTGGGCGCTCGCCTTCGGGTGCGCGCTGGGCTGGGACGCGCTGTCGATCCCGTGGACGACGCTCCTTCCGGCGGCCGGCCCGCTCGGCACGGCGCTCGGCGTCCTGCTCGGCGGGCTCGCGATGGCGCTCGTCGCCTGGAACTTCCACTTCCTCCTCAACCGCCGCCCCGGCCCCGGCGGCGTCTACGCCTACGCGAAGGCCGCCTTCGGCGTCGACCACGGCTTCCTCTGCGCGTGGTTCCTCTGCCTCACCTACGCGGCCATCGTCTGGGGCGACGCGGCGGTGCTCGTCCTCGTCGCGCGCTTCGCGCTGGGCGACGTCTTCCGCGTCGGCCCGTCCTGGACGATCGCCGGGCTGGAGGTGTTCGCGGGAGAGGCGCTGCTCTCGGTCGGAGCCGCGGCGGTCGCGGCCGCGGTCTGCTGCCGGCGCCGCCTCGCGGTGCGCGCGCTCGTCGCGATGTCGCTCGCGTTCGCCGCGGGGATCCTCGCCTGCTTC